>NZ_OY776414.1:3765000-4065000 GCF_963675585.1 uncultured Draconibacterium sp. | reverse complement strand
GACGAGCACCATTTTACTGTAATGGCCGGAACAACTGCATTTAAAGACAAATACGAAGGTCTTTCGGGAAGTAAAAAGAGTGTGATTTTTGATGATTTTGAACATGCATACATCGACAACGCAACCGATCCTGAAAGTGCAAACGTGGGTGGTGGTTACGGCGAACACACAGTATCATCGATTTT
This sequence comes from uncultured Draconibacterium sp., assembly GCF_963675585.1. Taxonomy (NCBI): domain Bacteria; kingdom Pseudomonadati; phylum Bacteroidota; class Bacteroidia; order Marinilabiliales; family Prolixibacteraceae; genus Draconibacterium; species uncultured Draconibacterium sp. Next base: position 4,064,815 of record NZ_OY776414.1, on the reverse strand, counting down.
TGGCCGTATCAATTACGACTTAAAAGACCGTTATATGTTTGCTGCAACTATACGTCGCGATGGTTCTTCTCGTTTTGGTTCAGAAAACAAATACGGTTATTTCCCATCGGCATCGGCAGGTTGGGTTATTTCGCGCGAAGATTTTATGAGTGGAATGGCTGATAAAATCGACATGCTAAAAATCAGAGCAAGTTGGGGACAAAATGGTAGCGAGAACATTGGCGATTTTGGATATACTTCGATTATTGGCAACCAAAACATCTACTATTTTGGCGACAGCAAAACACAATACAACGGAACGCAGCCAACACGAATTGCAAACCCATCGTTAAAATGGGAAACTTCGGAGCAAACAAACATCGGTATCGATTTTGCAACGCTCGAAAGCAGTCTTCGTGTATCGCTTGATTACTACAAAAAAACAACAAAAGACTGGTTGGTAACTGCACCGGTTCCAATGTTGGTTGGAAACTCTGCACCAATTATCAATGGTGGGGAGGTAGCCAACTCAGGTTTCGAAGCTGAAGTGAGCTACAAAAAACAAATCGGAAAAGTTTTTGTAAACGCATCGATCAACGGAGCTTACAACAAAAACGAAGTGCTCGACATTCAAAATGCCGAACAACGTTTGCAAGGTGGCGACGGTGGTTTTGGCCAGTCAGGTGTTTTATATGCAGGAGTGGGAACTCCAATGGGAATTTTCTGGGGAGTTGAAACCAACGGAATTTTCCAGACTGAAGAAGAAATTGCAGCTTATACAAATGCTGATGGCGGTTTAATTCAGCCAAACGCAAAACCTGGCGACATTATTTTTATTGATGCAAATGGCGATGGTTCAATTACCGACGACGACCGCGTTGATTTGGGTTCGCCATATCCTGATTTTACAGGAGGTATTAACCTGGATCTGGAATATGCCGGATTTGATTTCAGCATGTTTATTTATGCTGCTTTGGGTCAGGAAGTGTACGATGCAACCCGCCGTTACGACATGAACGGAACCAACTACCGTGGCGACTGGCTAAACCGCTGGACAGGCCCCGGTACTTCAAACGAATATCCTCGCGTAACTTTTGTGGATGACAACCAGAACATGAAAACAGTGAGCGATTTCTTTGTACACGATGCAAGTTTTGTTCGCCTTAGAAATGTGACTTTGGGATATACTTTACCAAAACAAGTTACCGATTACATCAAAATTCAGAGAGTTAGATTTTATGTAACTGCTGAAAATCTATTGACATTTACTCCATACAAAGGATACGATCCTGAAATTGGTGGAGGTGTATTCAGCAACGGAATCGACCATGGTATTTATCCACAGGCCCGTACAATTTTAGGTGGTGTAAACATTACTTTTTAATACAAACAATTAAAAATTAAGAAAATGAAGAATAAAGCAATATATATTTTCAGCTTCATCGCACTGCTGTTTATGCAGGTTTCTTGTTCAGAAGATTTTCTGGAATTGAGCCCCAAAACCGGGCAGGTTGAAGCAAACTATTATCAAAACGAAGAACAGGCATTTTTAGCGCTTACTGCGGTTTACGATGCCTACTCTGTGCAAAACTGGCAATTTGTGCCAACTATGGCCGATATTTTTTCGGACGATGCTTTCTGTGGTGGTTCTAACGTAAGCGACATGAGCCAGTTCCAGGAAATGGAAATGTTTAACATGACTCCTGAAAACAATGCTGCAGCTGATTTGTGGAACCGTTGTTATTCTGGAATTTACCGTGCAAACCTTTACCTTCAAAAACAGGAAGAAGTAGAGTGGGTAACGGAAGGTTTAAAAGAAAGACTGGAAGCCGAAACCTTATTTTTACGTGCTTATTTCTACTGGGACTTGGTACGTCATTATGGTTATACTCCGTTAATTACCGAGGTACTTCCATCGGTTGAAGAGTACAAAACACTTCCACAAAATACACCCGAAGAGTTGTTCACACAAATAGCAGCCGACCTTTTAAAAGCAGAATCGGTATTGCCCGTGAATTTAACTTCGGATGAAAAAGGACGCATTTCGAAAGGTGCTGTACAAGCTTTAATTGCACGTATTTATTTGTACCACGAAGGATTTGCAAAACCGGTTATGGGTGTATCATCGTGGAGCAACGGAAGTACAACCATCGATAAAGTGTATGCTCAATCGGCACTGGAGTCTGTAATTACAAGCGATGCATACTCTTTGGTATCCGACTATGCTGAACTGTGGAGTTGGGAAAATCAAAATACAGAAGAATCGGTTCTTGAAATGCAGTACTCTGATAAAGCCAAATCAGGCGACTGGGGTGGCTGGAATGTAAACGGAAACTTCTCGAGTGTGTGGATTGGTATTCGTAACCCGGAAGGCGACAATGGCCGCATTTTCCCGGGATGGTCGTTTGCTACTGCAACCTGGAGTTTAGCCGACGAATTTGAAACCGGCGATCCAAGAAAAGACGTTACACTTTACGATGCCGAAGCTCGTTTGGACAATTACAACCGAGCATTTATGAATACCGGTTATTTCAACGGAAAATACATGGCCTTAAACGATTACATTGGTTCGGGTGGTGATGCAGCGCACAACTTCCCACGTAACTTTATCGATATTCGTTATGCCGATGTATTGCTGATGGCTGCCGAGTTAAATTTAGATAGCGACAACAGCAAAGCAACCGGATATTTAAACCAGGTTCGTACTCGTTCTTTGGGCGGTTCTGCAGCTCTTTCAAGTGTTACCTTAGACGATATTTACCACGAACGCCGTGTTGAATTTGGTGGCGAAGGTCTTCGTAAATGGGATTTGTTAAGAAGAGGAAACGACTATGCTGCGGCCAAAATCAATGCTAGTTTTAATGTACCTGCTGATGTTTCAAATCCATCGCATTTTACTCCGCGTACTTTTAAAGCCGACACCTGGGGAATGTTCCCAATTCCGGCCAGCGAAATCAGAAATACAAACGATGGAGTATTGCAGCAAATGGTTCCTGCATACAAATAGGCAATTCTATTTTAATCTTTTAAAACGACTAAAATGAAAAATAAAATATATTTCAAATTAATAGGAGTGTTTGCGCTACTTGTTGGATTAATTAGCTGCGAACCTTACATGGATGAGAATCCGGACTCGAGCATAAATCTGCCGCCGGATGCCAGCGAGATGGCTTTTACAGTTACTCCGGGCGATGATGACTTTCACTACACAATTGCACTTACAAGTCCTACACTTTCGGGTATTAGCAAAGTGAAATTCAATTTGGGAAATGGATCAACAGTTGTCGGTAAATCAACTTCAGCTTATTATCCGCTTCCGGGCGATTACACCATTACAATGACCATTACAACCAATGGTGGAAGCAGCAGCATTTCGCAGGTACAGACAACTACCGAAACTGATTATTCTATTTTTACCGACGAAAAATATGTTGCCTTAACAGGTGGTGTTGACGATGCCGACGGTAAAACCTGGGTGGTTGATTCTGAATCGGCAGGACACTTTGGTGTTGGCGATGCCTATTTGGCCGGTGGAGTTGGCCTCGACTGGTGGTCGGCTAATCCAGGCGACAAAGAAGGAACCGGATCGTATGACGATGAATTAACGTTCAATCTGAACGGATTTGCCGTAAGCTATGAAAACTTTGGAGTGAGTTATGTAAAAGGGTATATGAAAGACGATCCGAACTTGGCATCGGTTTACCTGAATCCACGTCAGAACAAAGACGATTGGGATGTGGATTACGAAACACCAACAACCGGAACCTGGTTGATTTCGGAACGTGATGGTAAAACCTATTTGACTATTACCAGCGAAAAACCAATTATCCCTGGTCTTGATGTTGGAGCATTAAATAACGAATACGAGATCATCAGTATTTCTGAAAATTACCTGGAACTGAGTTGTTTTAGTGCTTACGAAGATTGGACCAAGTGGCATTTCCTTTTGAGAAATAAAGATTACGAAAAACCAAAAGTAACCTTTGATGTGGCTTTGGATGCAGGAACCGGAGTAAATGAATACCTTGTTTCGGTAGGTAATGCTGTTATTCCCGATGGACAGTCGATTGACAAAGTTGTAGTTGATTTTGGCGACGGAACTACTGCAGAAACTGACATTTACACTGAAGCCTTAAGTCATGTATACATGCGCAAAGGAACCTATGCCGTTAAAGTAACGGTTACTACTTCGGTTGAAAGCACTGAATCTTCATTCTCTGCTGTTATTGATGAAAATCATCCTGATTATGTAGAGTTTTTGTTGGCTGAAATGGTAATGTACAACGACTTTAGCGAAGTTCAGTTGGCAGCCGTTAACGGTCAGGATTGTTTTGTGGCAACTGCCGATAATCCTGATAGAACGTATCCAAACAAAAGTTCGAAAGTTGGTTTCTATTCGAAAACAAATCAGCAGTGGGCCAATGCAAACATGCAGTTGCCAGCCGGTTATCGTTTCGATTTACGCCAGGTAAGCACATTTAAATTAATGGTTTACGGAAAAGCCGGCGATGTTGTATTGTTAAAACTTGAAAATACAGACAAAGGTGGCGATGCGTGGATGACCGGAACTGAACTTCGTTACACCATTCAAAACGATAATATGTGGGAAGTTGCCGAATTCAACTTTGAAGGCGCTGGTGTACAGCCGGGTTCTGAAGGTTGGAAATGGTGGCCAGAGCCGGTATCGTATGACGTGGCCAACGACGATTTCTACAACCACGATTTCTACAACATCATTCGTATCATGTTAAATCCTGATATCAGAAATGATGAAACACATGAATTCTATTTTGATGAATTAGCAGGTCCTCACGTTGAGGGAATCAAATCTGCTTCTATAAATTAATGGTTAAGTTGATCAAAAAAGGGGAGAGGAGTCTCCCCTTTTATTCCTCTCCCAAACTCAACTTGTACGAAGTATTTTAGAATTACACAACAAAGAACAAATACCGTTTTACGCAGTTTCTAAATTGAAATTACACACTACATGACACATCTTTTTACAAAATTTACTCTTGCTTTTCTCTTTTTATGTGGAGCATTTTCGTTGTCACAAGCACAGGGATTTTTACATGCTGATGGAAAAAACATCGTGAATGGTGCCGGCGAAAACGTTCTTCTTAAAGGAATTGGAACAGGTAACTGGATGTTAATGGAAGGTTACATGATGAAAACCGAAGGAATTGCCGGAACTCAACATGAGATTAAGGCGAAACTAGTTGAAACCATTGGTGAAACTAAAACCAATGAATTTTTTGACACATGGCTAACAAATCATTTTACCAAAACTGATGTAGACTCAATGAAGGCGTGGGGGTTTAATAGTGTACGCGTTGCCATGCACTACCTTTGGTTTACCCCACCCATTGAGGAAGAACCTACTCCGGGCAATGTAACCTGGAACTTGAAAGGATTTAAAATGATCGACAATTTATTGAGTTGGTGTGCCGCCAACGAAATGTACCTTATTCTCGATTTACACGGTGCACCGGGAGGTCAGGGAGCAAATGCCGATATTTCCGATTACGATCCTTCAAAACCTTCGCTGTGGGAAAGCCAGGCAAACAAAGACAAAACGGTTGCGTTGTGGAAACAGCTGGCCAGCCGTTACCGAAATTCGCCCTGGATTGGAGGATACGATATTATTAACGAAACAAACTGGACTTTTCCGGAGGGGAACAATTCGCAAATGCGCGAACTGTTTGGCCGCATTACCGACGCCATTCGCGAAGTGGATACAAACCATATTATTTTTATTGAAGGCAACAGCTGGGCAAACGATCATTCTGGATTAACACCGCCCTGGGACGATAACATGGTGTACAGTTTTCACAAATACTGGAGTGGCACTTCATCGTCGGACCTCGATTGGATGCTTCAAATTCGTGACACGCACAACGTGCCGCTTTGGATGGGAGAATCGGGTGAAAATTCGAATACCTGGTTCACCGAGTTTATTACTTCGTGCGAAGCAAATAACATTGGCTGGTCGTGGTGGCCGGTTAAAAAGAACGGCATTAACAACGTATTAAATGTGCCGATAAATAAAGAGTACGAAAATCTGGTAAAATACTGGAAAGGTGAAATCAGTACCGCTCCAACTGCCGATCAGGCCTATCAGGCAGTAAAACAATGGGCCGAAAATCATAAAATAGAAAACTGCAACGTGCAGCACGATGTAATTGATGCCATGATGAGGCAACCGCATACCGATGCAACCGTTCCGTACAAACAACATACACTAAATCATCCCATATTCTTCAGCGATTTCGATTTGGGCAAAAATGGTTTTGCATACAGCGACAAGGAAGTTGCACATTACGGTGGCGATTACACGGCCTGGAATACCGGCTGGGGATTAAGAAACGATGGTGTAGACATTGAAGAATGCAAAGATTTACAAGACACAACAAACGGTTACAATGTGGGGTGGACCGATGATAACGAGTGGATGCAATACACTTTGCATTCCGATTCAACCGCGCTTTATAAATTGAGTGTACGTCATACATCGGGTTATTCGGGATCAAAATTCCATATTGAAATAAACGGCGTTGATGTAACAGGAACGCGGAGTTTGCCGGGAACCGGAGCTTGGCAAAACTGGAATACGGCAACATTCGAAAACATACTTGTTCCCGGAGGTAAAATCAGCATTAAATATGTAAACGATCAGGGTGGATCTAATTTGAGTTACTTCAAATTGTCAAATCCAAAAACGGCATCAGGGGTTGATTTTAAAGCAGCTGCCGCACAAACTTCAGCTGATGGGAAAGAAATACAGCTTAGTTTAAACAAGGAGATTACCAGCACCAATTCAGAATTTCAACCAAACGATTTTGAACTAAAAATAGATGGAAACCCGATTACAATTTTATCGCTCGAAAAAGACTCAATGGCTTCATCGGTTCTGTTGTTAAAACACGATACAAAAATGTATTCCGACAATGTGCTAACTCTGTCTTATACGGGTTCTTCAGTAAAGTCGGGTGTTCAGGTTTTAGAGAGTTTTTCAAATCTGGCGGTACAAAATAATCTACCACTTACCAGTGCAATTCCCGGGAAAATTGAAGCAGAAGATTTTTTCGTAAACAAGGGATTTAATTTGGAGGATTGCAGCGATCAATATGGCGGGAAAAATACAAGTTATGCCTCCGCCGGCGACTATCTCGATTACCAGGTGCATGTAACACGCACCGGAATTTACCAGGTAAACTATCGGGTGGCAACTTCTTATTCCGAGGCTGAACTTATTTTTCAGGTGGGCGATGGAGAAAATTTTACTTCAATTGATACCATTGCAATAAGTCAGACAGGCGGTTGGCAGAATTGGGAAACGCAAACTGCATCGCTTCGTTTGGAAGCCGGTTATTATTTTGTGCGTTTGCTGGTTAAACAAGGCGAGCACAATTTAAACTGGTTTGGTTTTGATTTAACAACCGGCACTGCAAATATCGAACGCAATTCGGCACTTAAAATTTATCCAAATCCTGTCACTGATATCCTTACTGTCGATTTTTCCGAAAGTCAACAACAAACGGTATCTTTAAGAATAATAAATGCCGAGGGAAGTGTTGTAAAACAAGAACTTATTCAAAACAAAAGCCGTGTTTTGCTTGCCTTAAACGGGATGGAAAATGGATTTTATATTCTGCAGGCAGAGAGTGAAAACCGAGTTGAAAACAAACGTTTTATCATTTTGAAATAGAAAGTACACACATGAAATTTATTCTCACCATATTCATTATTATCATCAGCTTGAACGTTTTTGGGCAGGTTGGTGCTTTGGTGTGGGAAGATAATTTTAACACCGGGCAGCTCGACCTGAGTAAGTGGAGTTACGAAACAGGAACCGGTGTAAACGGTGATTTTGGAACCGGACAACTGGACAGGGCCACCGACCGGACTACGAATGTTAGTTTTCAGAATGCTATTACCGGAGCGGAAGACGGATGTTTGGTAATAACCACACAAAAAGAATTTTACATCGACAGAAATTACACCAGTGGGAGAATCAATACAGCAGGAAAAGCTTCGTGGGGTCCGGGCCATCGTATTGTTGCACGTGTTTTTCCGCGCGATGTAAAACAAATGGGGCAAGGTTTTGCCTTTTGGATGATGCCCGACGAAATACCTGCAAGTTGGGATTACCTGATGTGGCCTCAGGGAGGCGAAGTCGATATTATGGAGTATGTTGGTTCTATTCCGTACCACAATCTGGGCAGCGTTCATTATGCCTGGTTTTGGCAAAACAATCAATGGGTTGACTGGAACCACGGACACATGGGAGCGTATTACAGTTACGAAAAACAAGAAGTACCGCTGCCGGCAGAACCCGGTTACGGAAATTATCCGCCAACACCCGGAAATGTGAATGCCGGGAGTGCTGGTTTTCATACATACGGAATTGACTGGTATGCCGACCGGATGGAATTTTTTGTGGACGATAATGTGTACCACATCCATTATTTTAACGATGGAGATGCTTTTTACAAGGATGGGCAAGACGGCTTTAATATCAACACAAAAAATGGGAAACGAGTAGCCGTTTCGGAGTATTCCAACCATTTTTCGGAGTGGTATCCGTTTGAACACAAAATGTATCCGATATTAAGTGCAGGAGTGGGTGGCAGTCAAAATACATACGGAGGTGCTGTGGTTTCTGAAGCTCAGTTTCCGTGCTCGGTTTTTATCGATTGGGTAAAGGTTTATAAACTGGATACCGAAGTGGGAGTTGAAAACAGGGAAGCAGAATCAATGTTGAAAGTGTATCCCAACCCGGCCAGTGATTTGCTTCACGTTCAAATTAAAAATCCGGAAAACTTTTGGGTACGAATTTCGGATAGTAGCGGTAAGATACAACTGGAAAAGGCGCTTGACGAAACAGCGACAATAAATACTTCGGAACTAAAAAGCGGACTTTATCTTGTTTCGCTCACCAACAGCGAAATAACACATACAAAAACGATAATTATTCAATAAATAAAGTAAATCAGCATCATGAAAAAACAATCAAATCCAATAAAATACCTGCGACTCATTTTAGTTCTGGCAGTTATCACTTCGGTGTTTTCTGCTTGTGGAGATGAGGAAGCAAGTGCGACTTTTAGCGCTGATTTTAGCTTCGAGTTCATCGACGATAACAATGTTCGGTTTACCAATCAGTCGGAAGGGGAATATTATCTTCTCGACTGGGATTTTGCCAATGGCGAAACCGCCGCCAATTCGGATAAATCAAAAGTATACGAAATGTATTATCGTCAGGCAGGAGTTTATACAGTGCGACTAACTGTTATTGACTTTGATGGAAACCGCGAAACGGTAAAAAAGGATGTGACCATAACCAACAACGATTTGGTGGTGGCTTTTACAGCAACGGTTGATGCCGGCAATTCGAATAAAATAAACCTGGTAAATACTTCGGTTGGCGAATACGATTCGTTTAAATGGATTTACAGAGGTAAAGAAATTTTGGGCGAAACAAATGCTGTGGCTTATTTTCCGTTTGCGGGCAGCTACGAAATAGAATTGCAGCTTACAAAAGGAGGCAATGTTTTTTCTGAAAAACAAACCGTAAACATTTCGGGTGATGATCCGGAGTACATCGACAGCTTTGTTTTAAGTTGGGCCGACGAGTTTGACGGAACGGCTGTGAATACTTCGGACTGGACCTTTGAAACAGGCGCCAGTGGCTGGGGAAACAACGAATTGCAAAACTATACAAATGGCGCCAATGCCGAAGTTAAAGATGGTCTTCTGGTTTTAACGGCACGAAAAATAAATGATAATACTGCTATCGGTTCATATACCTCAACACGATTGATTAGCAGTGGCAAAAAGGAATTTACTTACGGGAAAATGGAGATTCGGGCAAAATTGCCTTCCGGTAAAGGAATTTGGCCGGCCATTTGGATGCTCGGTGCCAATATCGGCTCGGTGAGCTGGCCGGCGTGCGGCGAGATTGATATTATGGAATATGTTGGATATCAGCCGAATACTGTTCATGCAACCGTGCATACAAATGCGGGTTCAGGGTCAAACGGAAGTGGAAGCAGTAAAACGCTGGCAACTGCCGAAGAGGAGTTTCATGTTTACGGTTTAATATGGACCGAGAAAGAAATGATTTTTTATACCGACTCGCCTGAAAATGTGACACACCGTTATGCTCCATCGGTAAAAAATGCCGATAACTGGCCCTTTGATAAGCCACAGTTTTTTATTCTGAATGTGGCTGTTGGAGGAAACTGGGGCGGAGCACAGGGAATTGACAATTCGATTTTTCCGCAAAGTATGGAGATCGATTATGTGCGTGTTTATCAGCCGCTTGAATAAGTAAAAGTATACCGGAAAATAGAGAAGAACTGATTTTGGCGATTTCTGAAAAAGGAATTGTTTGGTCAGTCAATGCCGAAGAATTAATAATAACGATATAGAAATTTGTAAAATCTTACTAATGAAACACTTTTTTAGTCTTTTTGCGATGGGAATGTTTCTGGTTTTAACCGGATGCCTCAAACAAAACACGGAAGAACAGTGGATGAACGATCCGAAAATCCTTGACTTGATTCAACAAATGACCCTGGAAGAAAAAATGGGGCAAATGCATCAGATAAATGGTTTTGGGGGTCAGGTGCCTGAAAATTTAAAACAGGATATTATCGATGGGAAAGTGGGTTCCATATTAAATGAAGTGGATGTAAAGGCGATCAATGAAATTCAGCGAATTGCCCTTGAGGAAAGTCGCCTGGGAATTCCTGTTATCATTGGCCGCGATGTGATTCATGGTTTTAAAACGGTATTTCCTATTCCTTTGGGACAGGCTGCTACCTGGAATCCTGAGTTGGTGAAAAAAGGCGCCGAGGTAGCCGCAAAAGAAGCGTGGTCGTCGGGTGTAAACTGGACTTTTGCGCCAATGATTGATATTAGCCGCGATGCACGCTGGGGACGAATAGCAGAAAGTTGTGGCGAAGATCCGTTCTTAACTTCGGTGATGGGTGTTGCAATGGTGGAAGGTTTTCAGGGAGATGATTTAAGCGCCGACGGTTCGATTTTGGCCTGTGCCAAACACTTTGCCGGATACGGTGCCGCGGAGGGTGGACGCGACTACAACACTACACTTATTCCTGAAAATGAACTGCGCAATGTGTATCTGAAATCGTTTCATGCCGCGCAGCAAGCAGGTGTTGGAACATTTATGTCGGGTTTTAACGATTTAAATGGAGTACCTGCAACGGGTAACCGCTTTTTGCTTCGAAAAGTTTTGCGCGACGAGTGGAATTTCGATGGTTTTGTGGTAAGCGACTGGGCTTCGGTAACCGAAATGATTTCGCATGGTTTCGCTGCCGATCCGAAAGAGGCAGCTTACAAAGCAATTTCTGCCGGAGTGGATATGGAAATGACTTCAGACTCGTATAAAAATCACTTAAAAGAATTGATTGAGGAAGGTAAAATTAATGAACGTTTGCTGGATGAAGCGGTGTACCGGATTTTAAAAATAAAGTTCGATTTGGGATTGTTTAACGATCCTTATGTACAGGAAGAAGACCAGAACCAGTTTGCTTTGCCTGAATACCTTGAGGCTGCAAAACAGGCTGCCGTGCAGAGTATGGTACTGTTGAAAAACGAGCAACAGATTTTGCCTTTTACCAGTAGTATTAATAAAGTGGCAGTAATTGGTCCAATGGCCAATCAAAAATACGAACAGCTGGGCACGTGGATTTTTGATGGCGACAGCGATTTGACAATTACTCCGCTAGAAGCCTTAAAATCGGAACTGGGAGAAAGTAAAGTTCTTTTTTCGGAAGGATTAAAGTACACTCGTTCGAAAGATAAAACAGGTTTTAGTGAGGCGCTCGCCACTGCAAAAAAAGCAGATGTTGTTGTGGTATGTGTGGGAGAAGAAGCCATTCTTTCGGGAGAAGCGCACTGCCGGGCGTCGCTCGATTTGCCGGGTGCACAAAACGAATTAATAGAAGAAGTTTCGAAAGCCGGAAAACCAATTGTTTTGGTTGTAATGGCCGGACGGCCTCTTGCCATTGGCGGTGTAAGCAAACACGCAGAAGCGGTGCTTTATGCATTTCATCCGGGAACGATGGGTGGCCCTGCACTGGCCGATTTATTACTGGGAGTTGCAAATCCGTCGGCTAAATTGCCGGTTACTTTCCCGAAGGCTGCAGGCCAAATTCCAATTTATTACAACCACAAAAACACAGGCCGACCTGTTGATCCGAATGCCTGGACCTGCATCGATGATATTCCTTTAAACTCGTATCAAACGTCGCTGGGAAATACCTCGCATTATCTCGATTTGGGTTTTGCTCCACTTTATCCCTTTGGATTTGGATTGTCGTACACCACTTTTGAGTATAAAAACCTAAAAATTGAAACGCCAAAAGTAAAACTGGGCGGCGACATAATTGCCTCGGTAACTTTAGAGAACACCGGTAATTTTGTTGGCGAAGAAGTGGTACAACTTTACATTCGCGATTTGGTTGGATCGGTTACTCGTCCGGTAAAAGAATTGAAGGGATTTGAGCGGGTTCAGTTAAAACCCGGTGAATCGAAAAAAGTAAGTTTCAAAATCAATACTTCTGATCTGGCCTTTTTTAATCCGGAAATGGAGGAAGTAACGGAACCCGGTGAATTTCATTTGTGGATTGGTGGCAGTTCGGACACTAATTTGCGCACCGAATTTGTTGTGGAGTAAGCCGTTTTAAAGGCTTATTATTTGGTGGTACACCGTTTTGTTGAATGACCAACCTAATAAACAAAAACAGCAATTATCGAAAAAGTGATTTCGGTAATTGCTGTTTCTTTTTTATAGAAGGAATTTAATCGAAAATATCCGTTGTATTGCATCAGAATTTGTATTTAAAACCCAAACGCGCTACCTGCGTTTCATAATAGTTTTCGTATAAAGCTGTAAATCCGTCGCCATTGTATTCCTGACGAATTCCAAAATTGTTAAAGATGTCGGAGAAAGAAAAGAGTAGTTCGCCTTTGCCCTCAAGAATTTGTTTTTTTATTCCCAAATCAAACGATGAGCGTGCAAATTGTTTTCCCTGAGGAATGGCCTTATCGGCATAATAAACACCGGTAAGTTGAATCTCCAGACCTTGCGGAAGTTTGATTTGGTTGTTCACTTTCATGTCCCAGGTTTTGTCTGAAGTTGATTCAATTGAAAAAGGTCTTTCATACGGGAAATACATAATGCCGCTGTAGGCATCAATTTTATTGTTATAGGCATTAAAACTTCCCGAGAGTTTCCACACTTTTACAATTTGCTGACTAAAAACCAGCTCCAGTCCTGTGTTTGTTGCACTTCCTGTATTTTGGTAAATTTTGTTGATGATGGTATAATCTGAATTCGATTCATCCATACTGTAAACACGTTGAAAAGCATCGTCGATTATCCGATGATATGCCGACAAAAATACAGAGCCGCTTTCCCATATGTTTTTATATGCCAACTCAAAAGTCTGACTAAATTGGGGGCGCAAATACGGATTGCCAACCTTCATCAATTCCGGGTCGTCGTATTTTGGAAAAATGCGAAGTTCGGGTTCTCCCGGCCGGTCAACCCGGCGGTTGTAAAAAGCTGAAATTCGGTTGTTCTCATTCATTTTATAAGTAACTCTAACATTGGGAAACAACTTAAAATAATCGTACGAATCGTTTTCGGGGTAATAAATGTTTTCGGGTGCTATGGTGTAAAAAACTTTTGTGTATTCGGTTCTTAAACCGGCTTCGATATCCAACTTCGGACGTTCGTAAATGTAGTTCAGGTAGCCGGCATAAATGTCTTCACCCCAGTCAGACCAATCGCCCATTCCCGGATAAATAATTGAGCCTTCGCCCGGAGTAATTGTGTACTCCACCGGTAAACGTCTCCACTGGAATTTGGTTCCAGCTTCCAATCTTCCGCTATGCAGAGGTTTTACGTAGTCGGCCGAAACATTTGTGGTATGTTCGGTTGCTAAAATATGGGTTGCATCGGTTCCCTGACGGAAGGATGAGCTGTCGTTTAAAAAATAACTTTCGTCTTCCCAACCTCTGGTGTATTGTGCTCTAAAGTCGATTTTATGACCGGGCTCTGCAAAATTGTGTGTATAGTTGAGGGCAAAGTTCAGGTAGCCGGTAATCTCTTCTTCGTTCCAGTGCCAAAAGCGTAATCGTTCATGGCTTGTCTCATTAATATACGGAACCTGTGCCGTATCAACATGGCTTTCCCAATCCAAAATGCCTGAAAAAGTTAAAGTATTGTTTTCATTAATAAACCAGTCTAAGCCTCCGTTTAAAATGTAATGTTGTTGAGTTCTGTTCTCCGGAACCTGCGAAATAATACTATTCCCATTGTTGTAATTACGTGTTGTAAATTCATTGTTTGGCAGTCTGTTCAAAAACATGGCTTCCGATCGGATGTAGGTATTTGTTTTGTCGGTTTTTCGGTTCAAACTAAAACTGGGGATGTATTTGGGATTCATTGAATAACTGCCTAAGTCTGTTGGCAGGTCGTCTTTGGGTTTGGTTAGAGCACCCAATCCGTAAGCAATACCAAATTCTCCGTTTACCCCCTGTTGATTCTCTTTTTTATAGACAATATTAATAATTCCGGCCATTCCGGTGGCATCGTATTTTGCCGATGGATTGTTGATTATTTCAATACTTTCGATGTTGGCAGCCGGTATATTGTCAAGCCCTTTCTGGTTCCCGAACCCGGTAAGACTCGACTGTTTGCCATCCATAAGAATCATAACCTTGTCGCTTCCGCGCAACATTACTTTGCCATCCGAATCAACAGTTACACCCGGCATCGTTTTCATGGCATCAAGTACCGATCCGCTCGACTGCGCAATATTATCGGCGAGATTAAAAGTCTTCTTATCCAAATTTGAAGAAATAATTTCCCGCTTTGTTGTTATGGTTACTTCGTCCAGTTTTTCGGAAGCAGAATTTAATTGAATTTTTCCCAGGTCGAAAATGTTATTTAAATCGCCCACAAGTAAGGAAAGTTCGGTGTTTTTATACCCCACAAATGAACACTTTACTACATACTCGCCTTTTGCTACTCCTGAAATTACAAAACGGCCATCTTCTCCGGAAATGGCACCGTACATTGCTTTGTTATTCACATTTAAAAGAATTGTTGCATACGGAAGAGGTTCGTTTGTAGTTCCGTCAAAAATCCGGCCCGAAACTGTTCCGCCATTTTGGGCAAAACCGGCAATACTGGCGAGGATGAATATGCCTGCTAAAATGAATTTGAACATCGTTTAAAAATTTTGTAATTCTTTTGACTTAAAAAATGGTCAAAAGTAAAAAGAAGGATCGTAATTTATCGGAAAATCGAGCTTAGATCTCTCCTTTATTTCCTATTTTTCTAAAATATATTTTTTACAACATATGAATACTAACTTTTTTGCAAAATGATTGTGTCATTTCTACACATACATGTCGTGGTGTAATTTTTTTTTATTAAAATTGTTGTTCAATGAATTTATAATTAAATCTAAACCTATGAGTCAAAAAGAATCGAGTCAATTAAATCGAAGAAAATTTTTGGGTCTCTCAGCACTGGGGTTAACTGGTTTAACAGTTTTACCAAGTTGGGTGATTGATGGAGTAAAAATAGCTCCGAGTGATAGAGTAACAATGGGCTTTATTGGTCTGGGCCAGCAAGGAATGAATGATTTTGCAAGTTTTGCATCAGTTCCTGGTTTGCAGGTTGCTGCTTGTTGCGATGTTGATACCATGAAAACAGAACGTTTTAAACGTAAAGTTCAGGAGTGGCAAGAGTCGAAAGGAGTAGCAGCACGTTGCGATAAATACGAACGCTACGAAGAAATGCTCGAGCGGAAGGATATTGATGCAGTTGAAGTGTGTTCTCCTGATCACTGGCATGCATTAATGACCATTCACGCTTGTCAGGCCGGAAAAGATGTTTATGTACAAAAACCACTTTCGTTTACCATTACTGAAGCTCAAAAAATGGTACGCGTTGCCAACGACAACAAACGTATTGTACAGGTAGGTAGCCAGCAGCGTTCAAGTGCCGAATTCCAAAAAGCAATTGAACTGGTTCAGGCAGGTGCCATTGGCCACATCGATAAAATTTATGCAAAAGTAGGTGCACCACCAACACCACTTGATCTTCCTGAACAAGCTGTTCCGGGTAACCTGAATTTCAACTTGTGGATGGGACCATTAAATGATCCTAAAATCCATTATCATCCTGATCTTTGTCCACCAATTTCAGTTGATCCTCCGGAGAGAGAAAAACTTTGGGGAGCATGGCGTTGGTACCGCGAAACCGGAAACGGTTTTACTGCTGACTGGGGTGCACACATGTTTGATATTGCACAGGCTGCAATCGGTATGGACGGTTCTGGTCCTTCTGAAATTATTCCGAAAGGATACAACGGACAGGAATACCTGACCTTCAAATACCAAAGTGGTGTTGTTATGACCGAACAAGCGTACCTTGAAGATATGCCGGATGCGCAGGGTATTAAGTTTATTGGAGACAAAGGCTGGATTGAAGTAGCACGCGGATATCTGGCATGCTCTGATTCTTCGCTGGTTCCTGAAAAATTAGCGGGTCGTCGTCCAAAAAATCTTACTCCTGAAGAAAGGAAAAAGATGTATGAAGAAATGATGAAAGCTCAGGCAAAAGGTGGTGGTAGTTTCGAAATTAGTTCTCCACACATGGAAAACTTTATCGACAGTGTTCGTTCAAGACAAAAACCAATTGCGCCAATTGAAGTGGGAGCAAGTACAGCAATCGCATGTTGTTTGGGTAACATGACTACCGAACTGGAACGCCCTGTTAATTGGAATCCTGCAACCCAAAGTTTTGGAGAAGATAAAGAAGCCTGGAACCACCGCTTGTATCATTACAAATACAGAGGTTCTTATAAACTGTAAGAATTAAAAAACCTATGGAAAAAAGAGAATTTTTAAAAAGACTTGGGCTTTTAACAGCAGGTGGAGTTGTTGCCGGTAGTGTAAATCCGGTAGCTGCCTCATCAATGGTTGATGGTTTTGCCAAGAAAAAAGAGATAGGATTACAAATTTATTCGTTGGGTCGCGAACTTGTGGCTGACGTACCGAATGGTTTGAAAAAGATAAAGGACATTGGATACAGCGCAATTGAGTTGGCAGGTTATGGCAACCGGAAAATGGGCGAGTATTCAGTAGAAGAATATCGTAAACTTGCCGACGACGCTGGTTTGAAGATTACAAGTTCGCATGTAAATCCTCCAACCCGTGAAATTACAAAAGATAAGTTGGGAGAGATTGCTGATTTTTGGAAACAAACCGTTGAAGACCATGTAAAATTTGGTGTAAAAACACTGGTTCAGCCCATGATGCCAAGTGTAAAAACACACGATGATGTTGCTGTTGTATGCGAATCGTTTAATCAGGCCGGAGAAATTGCAAAATCGGCAGGAATTAAATTCGGATACCACAACCATCACATGGAGTTTGAGCGTATTGTTACCGAAGAGGACAAAAAGAAACAAACCAATCCGTGGATGCCAGTGGGCGACGTGATTTATGATTTGTTTTTGAATGGTACGGATCCTGGTCTTGTATTTTTTGAAATGGATGTGTACTGGACAGTTATGGGAAGTAACGATCCACTTGAGTATTTCGAAAAATACGCCGGTCGTTTCCCTGTTCTGCACATTAAAGATCGTTCAGTACTTGGACAATCAGGAATGATGAACTTCCAGAACATATTCACAAAAGCATACGAAAATGGCTTGAATGAATTTTATGTGGAACTTGAAGGAATAAGAAAAGGTGATAAAACACAATTCGAAGGTGTGGCTGAATGTTATGATTATTTAGCCAAAGCTCCATTTGTAAAATAAACAAAGCACTATATTAAAAAACGGGAGTGAAATTTTTCACTCCCGTTTTTTTTTTGAAAGGGTACACCTTTAAACTTAAATATCCGATCCTTATTTGTGTATGCCATAAGGATCGGATATTTTTTTACCTATTTTCTCAAAAGCAGCTAACTTTTATTTTGAAGCTGTTTGACTGTTTATCTGAACGCCATCTTCCATAATTACATCGTAAAAATAGCCGGCACCAAAATCTTTGTTCAGAATAATTGTGCCTTTAAAAGTTACCTCGTCGTTAATTTCCGGTAAATCCTGGCTGGTGATTGTAAGATCGAACCGGTCGTTGAATTTCGATCCATCCTGAATGTGAATCCAGTTTTTACCCATTACCTGTTTGTTTACTTTAACAACAACACCTCTAATCTCAACTTCTTTGTTGGCATAATTATCCGGATTTTCAAAAATCTGGGCAATTGTAAGTTCTCCACTTTCTTTTTCAAGTGTTATTTCACCGCTTTGTTTTACCGCTGCTTTTCCCGAATGCGAAGGCATGCTTGCCGCAGGTGCAGTTCCTGTTGAGTGACCTGCCAGTGGACTTGCACTTACAGTATTTATAAAATAAATGGTTTCAAAATCGCGATCTAACTCCTTGCTGTGAAAGTTGGTCATTTGCAACTCGCTGTCGTAGTAGTATTTTTCTCCTTTCGCAGCGTCCATTCTGGATACGGCCACCCATCTGTCAGCAGAATTTTCCGAAACTTTCATGTAGGTATAATTCGAAGTTTGAATAACTTCCTGTACCTCGAAAGATTTTATGTTTGATTGTACCTGGCTGGTAGCAACGGGTTGTCCGTTTTTATTCTTTACGCAAGAAGTTGAAAAAACAATGAGTACAAGTAATAGTATTTGATACAATTTCATCTTAAATAATTTATGGTTTAAAATTTTCTTCTCAGATTAAGGTATACTCTGTTGTAAGTATTTTTCTCCTGAAAAGTAGCTTCATAATTAACAGCAATATATAACTTTTTGTTGAATCGGTATGATAAATCAATTTCAGAGATATGTTGATTTAGCTGGGTGTTGGTATTCAGGTATTTGAAATGTACCATCCGGTAGTTTAGCATGGTAAATAACTTGCCGTGCAGCAAATCTTTTGTTAAACGGGCGCCATAAACCTGACCGTCGAGGTAATTGGTTTGCATTAAATTGGCCGATAGAGTTAGCGACGACTCAATCCAGGGAACTCGTGTGTAAGTGGAATACGCTCTGAAAGTATTGGTGTGCCTGCTGTCGCCTTCCCTGAATCTAGTTCCTCCGTCTACTCCAAGGTTCAGATATTTGAGAGGGCGATAGGTTATTCTGGCCCGAAATCCCTGGCGGCTGGCTTGCTGCAGAATTTCGTCGGTATAGTTACGGAATGTTTCGTAATAAATAACGTTTTTACGGTTGTCGTACGATCCAAACAGCGAGAGTTCTCTTGAAACCCGGTACCGCAGTGAAAGGTACAAACCGGTTAAACTCAAGGTGTTTTGAGGCTCTCCGTTTTCGAGTTTGTACAAATCGAGTTCGAAGGAAGAGAAAATTGATACGTTTTTAAGCAGCGAATTGCTGTGTTGAAAATAAACAAAACGGCGGTCTGTGTTTCCGTTGTTAAGTTGCTCGAAAAATGCCAGCGACGATTGCGCAAATCCATTTCCTGCTTTTGTGTTGTGGCCAATGTAGGCTCCGTATTCCAACAAGTCAGGGTTAAAACCGTAGTCGGTGTAATCAGGTCGGGTACCAACTACAGCTCCCACATAAATATCGTTCCAGCTTTTCTGAAACTGCAAACCATCAACTGCTCCAACATTTGCAATGCGGGGATTAATTTTACGGCCCGCCCACAAACTGGTTGTTTTGTTAAAATCGTATTGCAAAGCCAGACTGTATATTTTTAATGCCTTATTCAGATTTTCCTGAACTACGTCCCACTCATTTAATTTATGCGAAAATGAAATGTACGTTTCAGCCGAAAGTTTTGAGTTTGCAATGTTTTGAGCCTGCATGTTTAGTGTGTACCTAAACCGGTAATAATCGTCGTTGTTAAGGCTCGAAAAATTGGAATAGGACGACAAGGATAAACGCCCGGAAACATTGCTTTTTAATTCGGATTTAGCCGGTTCGGGAGTTGTGGTTTTTAGTACCTGTTCATTTATGTCTTCATCAATTGAAGTTTGCTCTTGCGTGGGTGTGAGAATAATTTGTTTCGAAGGAGCAACTTTTGCCCTTATTTGCTGGCCTACCTCAAAGGTTATATCATTCACCGGGCTACACAGACACGAAATTGAAGATTGGTGATTAACAATTAAAGCTGCTGTTAATGTATTGTTTTGTACTGTGTAAAGCGTGTCGCCATTTTCAATTCCGCTTGTATTCAGAAATTTAACGTAAACGTTTTTTCCGGTAATGTATGAAACCTCACCAGCTATTTCAATGTGGTTTTTCTGGGCGTTGGCTGCCAGATTCGTCAGCAACATTGCTGCGGATAAAATCCAAAATAGGGTATTTCTTTTCCGCTTAATCATCATCTCTTCCTGTTGGATGGCAGGCCAGACAGCTGGCGCTATCATAAACATAACCTGATACTTCGCGATGTTTGGCATTCATGTCAGTTTGATTGTGTTCGTGACATGTGAGACAGGAGAATACCGAATAGTTATCGGGCTGGGTGTGGCAATCAGTGCAGGAGTTCCATTGTCCGTTGTGTTTCCCTGAATAGATTGGGAAATACTGATTGTCGTGATCAAAAGTGGATGGAATCCAGGCACTTTCAGAATGGCAGCTTAAACAATCGCTTGAAAATTTTGATGCAGCATGATTTGGATTACTCGTATTGTTGTAATCACTGGTATGACAGGCGTAGCAGGTATTTGCTGTTGAAGTGTAGTTTCCGGAATGACACAAATAACAATCGTTGCTTAATGTGGCATGTGCCCCATTTAATGCATAGTAGCTGTTATGATCGGGGAAAGAGGCAGGTGCCCAACCCGGATTTGTTGTGTGACAGTCGTTGCATTGCCCGCTTATTCCAATTGAAAGGTGGTTTGGATTGCTAGTAGAAGTATAATCTGTTTGATGACATTCGGAACATAAGGTTGTTGTACCGGCATAGCCCTGCGTATGGCAACTTGCACAATCGGTGGCTGTATGCGCTCCTGTTAAAGGGAAAGCGGTAGTGTTGTGGTTAAATTCGGAAGCTTCCCAGCTGTTAACCGTGTGGCATTGCAAACAGTTTGTAGGAAATCCCTGCGCGAGGTGATCTTTAGCCTCGTTGTAATTTGCCTGATGGCAGCTAAAACAATCGGAAGAAGCAGTCGAAGTGCTTCCCTGGTGGCAATCCACACATTGTTTACCGGAGTGCCCGCCGCTTAACTCAAAACCTGTGCTTACTGTGTGATCAAACTTAGACGGAGTCCAGTTGGTGGTTTCGTGACAGGTTTCGCATTCGTTTGAAATTCCTGCCGCAAGGTGATTCGGATTCTGAGCCTCATTAAAATTTGTAATGTGGCAGCTGTTACAAAGTGTTGGTGTTCCTTCGTACCCGTTGGTGTGGCAAGCTGCGCATTCTGTTGCCACATGCGATCCGGTCAGCGGGAAGTTTGTATTGTTGTGGTTAAATTCGGAAGCCTCCCAGCTGTTAATTGTGTGGCATTGCAGACAGTTTGTTGGAAATCCCAAAGCGAGGTGATCTTTTGCCTCGTTGTAATTTGCCTGGTGGCAGCTAAAACAATCGGAAGAAGCAGTCGAAGTGCTTCCCTGGTGGCAATCCACGCATTGTTTTCCGGAGTGTCCGCCACTGAGTTCAAAACCTGTAGTTACCGTGTGGTCAAACTTCGACGGAGCCCAGTTGCTTGTTTCATGGCAGGTTTCGCATTCGTTTGAAATTCCTACCGCAAGGTGATTCGGATTTTGAGCCTCGTTAAAGTTATTTATGTGACAACTGCTGCAAAGTGTTGGTGTTCCGGCATATCCGTTGGTGTGGCATGCTGCACATTCAGTAGCCACATGCGATCCTGTTAGCGGGAAGTTTGTAGTGTTGTGGTTAAACTCGGAAGCTTCCCAGCTGTTCACCGTGTGGCATTGCAAACAGTTTGTTGGAAATCCCAAAGCGAGGTGATCTTTTGCCTCGTTGTA
Source organism: uncultured Draconibacterium sp. (assembly GCF_963675585.1). NCBI lineage: Bacteria > Pseudomonadati > Bacteroidota > Bacteroidia > Marinilabiliales > Prolixibacteraceae > Draconibacterium > uncultured Draconibacterium sp. The sequence goes on along the minus strand of NZ_OY776414.1, from coordinate 4,042,808 downwards.
ATTTGCCTGGTGGCAGCTAAAACAATCGGAAGTTGCGGTAGAAGTAGTTCCCTGGTGGCAATCCACACATTGTTTTCCGGAGTGTCCGCCACTTAACTCAAAACCTGTAGTTACTGTGTGGTCAAACTTCGATGGAGTCCAGTTGGTAGTTTCGTGACAGGTTTCGCATTCATTTGAAATTCCGGCCGCAAGGTGATTCGGATTTTGAGCTTCGTTAAAGTTATTGATGTGGCAACTACTGCAAAGTATTGGTGTTCCGGCATATCCGTTGGTGTGGCAAGCTGCGCATTCTGTTGCCACATGCGACCCGGTTAGCGGGAAGTTTGTATTGTTGTGGTTAAATTCGGAAGCCTCCCAGGTGTTAACCGTGTGGCATTGCAAACAGTTTGTTGGAAATCCCAAAGCGAGGTGATCTTTTGCCTCGTTGTAATTTGCCTGGTGGCAGCTAAAACAATCGGAAGTTGCGGTAGAAGTAGTTCCCTGGTGGCAATCCACACATTGTTTTCCGGAGTGTCCTCCGCTTAATTCAAAACCTGTAGTTACCGTGTGGTCGAAATTGGACGGAGTCCATCCATTTTCGGAGTGACAGCTGGCACAATCGCTTGATATACCTGCGTTAACGTGATTTGGATTTGCAGCCTGATTAAAATTTGCAACATGACAATGATTACAATCGGCCGAAGTACCTGCGTATCCACTGCCATGGCACGATGAACATTCGGTGGAAACATGTGCTCCTTTAAGCGGAAAACCTGTTGCATTGTGATTAAACGCCGATTCTCCGTTTCCCGACGGATGGCAGGCCAGGCACGAACTGCTGTTGTAGGAGTAGCCCGAAACATCGTCGTGTTCTTTGTCCATTGATGACTTGTTGTGTTCGTGGCAGTCGGTACAACTAAACACCGAGTAGTTCTCGGGTTGAGAATGACAGTCGGTGCAATTGTTCCATTCGCCGTTATGTTTTCCCGAATAAATGGGGAAAAACAAAACATCGTGTGTTTTAAATTCAGCCGGTTTCCAATCCGGATTTGTGGTGTGGCATTCCAGGCAGTTTGTTGCAAAGCCCGAATTCTGATGCGATGGATTTACAGCATTCAGATAATCGTTTTGATGGCAGCTGTAACAATCGGGTGACAAAGGTTCGGTAATATTATTGGAGTGACAAGCCGAACATTCGTTAATGTCGTGTCCCAATGTCAGTGGGAAAAAGTCGTGATTGATTCCGCTGGCCGACCATTCGTGTGCATCCATTTTATGGCATTCGATGCAATTGGTTGAAAAGCCGGTTTGCACATGGCTCGGATTTGTGGTTGCCAGATAGTCCTGACGGTGACAATCCATACATTCAACACCCAAAGGTTCAAATTCAAGTCGCGATGCAGATGTGTGGCAAGCTGCACAATCGGCAGTAGTATGTGCTCCCAATAAGGGGAAACGCCCCATTTGATGAAGTTCTGTTATGTTGGAAACAATCCATGATTTGGAATCGTGGCAGCGCGCGCAGTCCATACCAACGCTTGTATTGTGCATGTCGGTGTGGCACGAAATACAACTCGTATTGGCATCCGAAAACACCAGCGAAGTATGGCATGCTGCACAATCGGTAACTTCATGCTCTCCTTCCAACATAAAATTGGTTGAGTTGTGATTAAACTGGCCGGTGTTTACAAATTTCCATCCTTCGGTGGTGTGGCAAACAGCACAATCAAACTTTAATTCAGTTCCGTGTGGATTTTCTTGTCCGAAAACTGCAAAAGCCCAAATCAGCAAAATAATATTTAATGACAACTTGCGCATGTGATATCTTCAAATTTGTAAACGATATAATTCTGTATAAGTCCATCGGTTGGTTTGTGACATTTTACGCAATCCAATCCGGTATGTTCTCCGTCCAACCTGAAACGTGCAATAGTATGATTAAATTTTACAGGTTCCCAGCTCTGTGGAGAATGGCAACGTTCACATTCGGTGCTTTTGTTCACTTCAAATTGTTTGAAATGAACATCCTGATGACAAGCTTCGCAACTTGTGGCAAGGTTTGTAAACTGTTGAGTAGTAGATCCATTCTGTTCCGAAAAATGACAATTTCGGCAGTTTATTTTTTCGTGTTTTCCCTCTAATTTAAAATTGGTCTCATTATGGTCAAAGCGTATTTCGCTCCAAACCGAAGTAGAATGGCAATTTTTACAAGAGTTTTCAGCAAGGAATTTTTCCGACATTGTTTCTTCGTGAATGTTCTCGTGACAAGCGACACAGGATTGTCCCATGTTTGCAAAATTCCATTCCTTTTCGGTTTTGTGGCAAAACAAACAGGGTGTGGCTAAATGGGCCCCGTCCAAAGGGAAATTTGTCTGTTTGTGTTTTTCGATGGTAAAATTCGATGGAGTAAACCCGTTAACAGTATGGCAGGTTGCACAATCGGGTGTTACTCCGTTTTTTACAAATTGTTGTTTGTGGTAGTCGGAATGGCAATCGGTACACGAACTGTGTTTAACTGCTTTTGTCAGGCTTGTTTTGTGGCAAGCCTTGCAAGTCACCGACTGATGTTTTCCTTTTAAGGGGAAATTGGTTTGGTTGTGATCGAAACCACTTATTGTTTTTACCTGTGTAAATGAAAACTCGTTGTGACATTTCCGGCAGTCGTTTCCAAATTTATTTTCGTGCACATCTTTGTGGCAACTGGTGCAGTTGGCAAATTCTACCCCAGAAAACTGCTGAAATTCCTTGCCGTTCTTTTGTGTGATTTTATGACAGGCTGTACACTCCAGCTCTTTGTGTTTTCCAAGTAACTGAAATTTGGTTTGGCTGTGTTCAAACTGGCTTGCCGGGCGAAACGTATTCTGGTTGTGGCAGGAAATGCAGTTCGACGAAAGTGTGTTCTGATGAAAATCGCTGTGGCACGATAAACATTCTTTACCCAGTCCTAAAAAGCTGGTTCCTTTTTTTTGCGACACATTTGCCTGCATCAGTTCCTTTTTGTGGCAATCTGCACACTTCAACTCCTGGTGTTTTCCCTCCAGTTTGTAGCCGGTTAAGTTGTGGTCGAATTTTTTTTCATCGAAACGTGTAATTTGAAAATCGCGCCCAAAATGTTCGCCATGGCATTCAGCGCATTTTTTCCCGTTTACTTCAGCCGAAGCATGGTAGCCTTCTTTGTTGGTAATTAGTTGCCTGATTTCGGTATGGCATTCCAAACATTTCGAGGTGGTTTCTTTTTCGCCCAAAACATGGCAACTGGTGCAATTTTTTATTCCTTCCAAATGCGCATGCGAGTTTGATAAATCGCCCGGCGAAAGCTGTGCAGATACCTGGATTGCAAACAACAAACCAATAACCGACAGAAAATATTTTAAGCTGTTTTTCAAATTATGCTTGTTTTTTATGCGTTAAAATCGCTTCGCCAAATTTTGTGCTTATTTTAATTCCTGCTTTTTTCAGAAAGGCAGTGGGTAGTTCGCCTCCTGCAAAAATATACACCAAATCGTTGCTGAGTTCTATTGTGTTTTTTTCGCCGTTTAATTGCAAAACAACCTTGTTTGTATCAATGGCAACCAGGTTTGAATTTAAAACAGCACTAATTTTATGATCTGCAATGGCCTTTTTAATGTTTTCACTGTTTTTTGGTTTTAGTCTCGAAAAAGTATCTTTTCGATACGAAAGTGTTACTTCGTTTTGTTCCATTAAAAGCAGTGCCGATTCTATGGCTGAATCGCCACCGCCAACCACAACTATTTGTTTCTTATGTATCAGTTCGGGCTCCAATAAGCGGTAGGCAACTTTTTGTGTGTCCTCGCCCGGAATTCCTAATTTTCGGGGTGTGCCGCGCCTTCCAATTGCCAAAAGTACTTTTTGAGTAGAAAAAGATTCATCCGTTTTGGTTTTTACACAAAATCCTCCGTTTTCGGCCACTATCTCTTCAACTTTTTTACGTTCCTGAATTTCTATTTTATGTTTCCCCAGCACTTCTGTCCACAAGTCAAGAAGTTCTTGTTTACTGGTTTCGTAGAGTTTTGCTTGTCCGTGAAGCGGTAAATCCATGGGCGAAGTCATAACAATTTTTTGCCGAGGGAAGGTGTAAACGGTTCCACCCAGCGTATCTTGCTCCAGTGTTATTGTTTTTAGTCCCATTTTGTGGGCTTGTAAACTGGCAGATATTCCGGCAGGACCGGCGCCAATAACTACCAGATCGTAGTCGTTTGTGTGTTTTGGTTTTATTCCTTTCGCCAGATTTTCAACGGCTTGTTTGCCTTGTTCAACGGCATTTTTAATCAGACCCATTCCCCCCATTTCGCCGGCAATAAAAATACCCGGAACATTGGTTTCAAAATTCTGACTTACATGCGGCAAATCAACGCCCCGTTTTTCGGTGCCCATAAACAGCGAAATAGCCTGTGTGGGGCAGGCATGAAAACATGCACCATGGCCAACACAGCGGCTTGCGTTTATAACAGTGGCCTTTCCATTTCTTATTCCCAGAATATCGTGCTCGGGACATGCCAGAATACAGGCTCCGCTTTTAATACACGAGTTTACGTCTACCACGGGATGAAGTGATACCGGCTCGTACAAACCCTCTTCTTTGGCTACTTTTATCTTTTCCTCCACTTCTTTCGACTCTTTTTTTTGTTTGCGGATGTAAATCCACAAAACCACAAAAAGCAAAAGGCCAACGCTTCCGTAAATCAGTATTTTATCCAGTTCTGCTCCCATAATCAGAAAATCCAGGTTGAGCCAAAAAGTAGGGCTACAACAATGTGAATGATCATTATAATTAGCATGATTAGTGCAAACGGCAAGTGTAGAACATGCCAGTATCGCAGATAGTTTTGCATGGTAGTAAGCCAGGCAATCCGTCTTCCAAGAACAATTTCAGCACGAACATTACGCAGAATTTCGCGCTGTTTGTTTTTTGGAATATTTCTCTTTTTTAGTTCAGTACGTATAATTCGCGATTGTTGTTTTTCAAATTTTAATCGCCGGCTTATTTTTTTGAAAATCACTCCTTTGTACAGGTCCTCGTCCGAGACAGTTGAATTATTTACCAGTTCGAGGAAGGCATCATCGAGTGCAAACTGATTTTTAAGGTCGATATTAAAATTGGCTTTTTTAATGGTGAGTTCGTTCATGCTCATGGCGCGCCCTTCGATTGTTCGCGGAATTTGCAGGTAAATAAATCGTCCGATAATGCCACTAAAAACTACAGCTACCATACTCCAAAAGCTGATGGCAACCAAACCTCCAAATTTAAAAGCAGTATGATAGAGCACCAAAATTGGGCCGAGTGAACACAGGAAAATATGAAACTCGAGCCAGTGTTTCAAAATGCCAAGACGCGACAGGCTGCGAAATCTTTTTCGGGCCATGTAGCCAAAAACACCAAGCACCATCAAAAATGCTCCCACAATTCCCAATCCGTGCCCGATAAATCCGCTTGGTTTTAAAAAGTTGTTTTGTTGGTGAAAAAAGCGTTGGTCGAGGTCGGTAAAATAATATTCGGCACCATAAAGGCCCAAATAGACAAAGGCAAACAGGGTTATTGCAACCAATATAAACAGGTAGATCTTATGCGTCAATAATGACATCTGAATTGTGATTTAGTTAAAAGTTTGTCTCTAAAGATACAGATATTTCATTATCTCAATACGTTAAATGTAGCGCTTTAAGTATACAGGGTTGTTATTTTTTAGGGAAATAGTATAAATTATAACTGGATTAAATAGTGTTAAGGGAAAGTAAAAAGGGCTTAAACTATAGATGACGACTACGGTTTAGAGCGAATGGTGGTGCTCTTGTTTATTTACATCCAGTAAAACACCTCCTGTATCTTTCAGTAGGCCAACCGACCATTTAATAATTACAAATGAGCTAATGATTGCCGCAATGGTATCAATAAACGGAATGTCCCAGATTAAAGCGGCAGTCAGGCCAAAAATGGCGGCCAAACTGGTAAGTGCATCAGCAAGAACGTGCACATAAGCAGCCTTAATATTATGATCAGAATGTTCGTGGTCGTGATGTAAAATTACTGCGCTTAAAATGTTTACGATTAACCCGATAACAGCTACAAGTATAGCATCTTTAAAATTAATAGCATGAGGATGAAAAAAACGGTCGAAGGCCTCAACCAAAATAACAATGGCAAAAATCAGAAGCATTAATCCACTGGTATAACCCGAGAGCGATAAAATTTTATTTGAGTCGCCGGTGTACGATTCTTTTTTCGACATTTTTCTGACAAAAACATACGCCAGCCAGCTAATACCTATGGCTAAAACATGCGAGCCCATATGAATTCCGTCGGCCAAAAGAGCCATGGAACCCGATGAAATGCCAAAATAAATTTCAACCACCATGGTAACTGCTGTTAAAATTACCACCCAACTTGTTCGTTTCTGGTTTTTATTTAAATGTGCTTCATTCATATTACTACCGGTTTCTCAACTGAGATAACCATTTAGTTTTGTTTTTGTTGATGCAGCTAAAAATGATTTTCCCAGGCAAGTCATTTTTTCTGTCTCGATTATTCCGCCAGATTCTGAATTGTTGAAATATCATAAACCTTGATGAGAAAAAAGAGTCGCAAGCAAAAATTGCTGCGACTCTTTCCATTTATCGTATGAGATTTCTCTCTGGTTTTAATATCTCGACATCATGGCAGAAATTCCTCCGCCATTTTTAACGTTGGTAAATCCTTTGCTCGTTAACACTTGCTGTGCATACGCCGATCGGGCTCCGGAAGCACAATAAACAATGATTTCGCGATCCATGTTATTGCCTAAATCAATTTGACCCGACATCATATCGTCAAGCGGAATATTTAATGCATTTGGAAAAGCACCACTCATAAATTCACCTTTTGTACGCACGTCAATCACCAGTCTTTCCAGTTCTTCGGTACTTACATTTTTGTTGGTTTCTGTTTCTTCCAATACTTTTTCCTGTGTACTTTTTTTCTCGATTGGCAACAAAGTCACATTAAAATTCTTAAATCCGGCAGTAACTGCATGACGTTGCAACGAAGTATGTCCACCTGAAATATTGATTACTTCCTGACAGCCTGCACCCAAAAGTGTACGTACAGCCTGGTGTCCCTTTTTACCTGTCTCATCGTAAATCAGAATAGGAACATCTTTTGGAATTCGTTCGATGTTGGGCTGCAGCATTTCCAATGGCAAATGGTAGGCACCGTTTAATTTGCTTTTTTGGTGAGCAAATACATCGCGAACATCCAAAACAATAACCTGCTGTTTGCTTTCAAGGTAAGCATCCAGTTCCGATACCATAATGCTTGGTCCGTAACCCGACATTTTGTTTTCAGCCACATAAGCAGCCATGTTCATTGCGTCGTTTGCAGTACCAATTGGTGGAGAGTAGGCAAAATCGATGTCGGCCAGTTCGCTAACCGTTAATTTGGTTGCCGCAGCTGTGGCCAGAACATCCAAACGTTTATCTGCTCCTTTGTACCCGGCAGTTTGACCACCCAGTACAACACCCGTTTCTTTATCGTAAATTACCATTACACTCACGGTTTCGGCACCCGGGTAATACGAAGTATGGTGTTCTTTGTGAACAACCACTGCATCTGCATTCATTCCGGCAGCAAGCGCTTGTTTCAGCGAAAGCCCGGTTGTTCCGGCTACAGCTTCAAAAACACGAACTACTGAGGTTCCGATTGCGCCTTTGTAACTGTGCTGACCTCCTAAAGCGTTTTCTGCAGCAATTCGTCCCTGGCGATTGGCAGGGCCTGCCAATGGGATACGAACTTTTTTACCATTTACACGGTGTTCGATTTCCACCATATCGCCGGCTGCAAAAATATCAGCGTCAGAAGTTTGAAGTTTGTCGTTTACCAATAATCCACCTGCTTCGCCAATGGTTAAACCGGCATCGATTGCAAGCTGTAAAGTAGGACGAACTCCAATTGAAAGCAGAACCATATCGGCATCCAGTTTTTTGCCGTTGTCTAATTCTACTGAATTTGAATTTATTTTGGTAACCGCTGTTTCGGTATGAACACCCACTCCAAAGGCTTTTAATTCGCGGGTAATAAAACCGGCAGTTTCTGCCTCCATAATCGACATTACATGTTGCATTTTTTCTACCACATGTACTTTTAAACCTCTTTTTACCAGGGCTTCCACCATTTCGAGGCCAATAAATCCACCACCAACTACTACCGCAGTTTTTGGTTCGTTGTTTTTTAAGTGGTTGTCAATTTTATCCATGTCGTTTAGTGTCCACAAACTAAACACATGATCTGCTTTGGCACCCGGAATATCGGGTTGCAAAGGCAAACCTCCCTGTGCTAGAATCAGCTTGGTGTATTCAAAATTTTGTTCCGAACCATTTTGGCTGTTTTTTGCTTTTACAACATGCTCGTCTTTGTTAATGGCAATTACCTGGGTATTGGTAAAAACCTTAACTCCGTATTGCTCGTCAAAACTTTCAGGACTTTGTAAAATCAGTTTCGAACGGCTGTCGATATCGCCGGCAATGTAGTAGGGTAACCCACAGTTGGCAAACGAAATATCCGGTCCGGCCTCAAGCATTGTAATTTGGGCTTCAGGCGATAATCTCCTTGCTTTGGCGGCTGCTGTAGCTCCGGCAGCAACCCCTCCAATAATTAAAATTTTTTCCATTTTTATTTTGAATCTAAAAATCTGTTTTTACTTCTTTTTCTATTGACTTTGTTTCAATTTATCCAAAAGCTTTCTCTTTCTTCCGTATTCGAAAGACTGAATCAACTTTATTGTTTATTCGTGAATTGTATTTCCAGTCTACAATTGAAATACGGGTATGTGTGGGTTTAAATTTCTGCTTTTTCCTGTAACAGAACTTCTTCTATGGCTTGAACAAACGATTCTTTTGGCAGTGCTCCCTGCGCCATTTGTGGCTGGCCTTCAACAGGAACAAAAAGAATGGAAGGAATACTTCGGATTCCAAATGCTGAAGCCACTTCTTGTTGTTTATCGGTATCTACTTTGTAAATCACTATTTTACCATCGTATTCTTTGGCAAGGTCGTCGAGAATTGGCGCAACCATTTTACACGGGCCACACCAGTCGGCATAAAAATCAACAATACATGGTACTGTCCCTTCGTATTTCCATTCCTGGTTTACCTGGTAGTTAAACACGTCTTGTTTAAATGTTTCAGATGTTAGATGGACTACTTTTCCGTCAGAATCTGCAAGATCTGCACTTTTACTTGTTTCAACTTTTGCTGATGCAGCTTCATCCTGAGTGGTGTTTTTGTCACTTGAAGCGGAGTTGCAGGAGGCAAATAAAACGGCGCTTATTGCAAGTATAAATAAATGTGTTGCTTTCATAATATCTAAATATCTATATATGTTGATGCGAAATTAAATAATTTTTTATTTACTGGTGTAAAACAGGTGCGTATGTTAACTACTTGTTTCGAAATGTAACGAATTACATTCCCGGAATTCGGGGTATACGTTTTAGCTTTGAGTTTTTAAAATAGAATCCCCAGCCTTTTTTTAACCAGTGCCCAAGTATGGGTAACATTACCATTGTTTCTTTTTTCATTGTACGAGAAACATAAGCTGCTCCGTCACCTGAATCCATTACGCAAATAATGTTTATTTTATCGACATAACTTTTTGTTTTGCCCGATCCGATGATTTGCTGGTGTGCGTTGTATGCAGCAACGTCGGCCATAATTTCGGCAACGTGTCCTTGTTTGGCTGCCCACTTTGGACCCAATAATTCGGCCGAGTCGCCAATGGCAAAAATGTCCGGATGGCCTTCCACCTGGCAAGTGGGGAGTGTTTTAACAAAACCGGCCTCACTTAAAGGTAAACCCGAGTCTTTTAAAATCGAATGTCCCTGTCCTCCGGCGATGTAAACAATTAAATCGCTTTCCAGTTTGTTGCCATCTTCAAAAAGCACTTCATTTTTAGTAAACCCGGTAATTTTTTTACCTACGTACTGATTTATGCGATAATGTGAAAAGAATTTTCCCAGGTTCCCAAAAGCCTTGTCGCCCATTTTTTTGCCGGGCTCGGCCATTGGTGCAAAAAAGTTAAGCTCAAAATTATCGGCCAATCCTTTTTTCTTAATGTAAGTACTCATGTTAAAAAGTAACTCAAATGCCGGGCCTCCGCGTACTGCCGATCCTTTTGTATCTTTTGGGTTACCGCCAAAACCTACCGCAATTTTTCCTTTTCCGTTTTGAATAAGTTGATCAAACTGATCGCGAATACTTACAGTCTGTTCCGGTTTTCCACAAATCGACAAGGTATTTTCAGCACCTTTCATTTGTACTTTTTCCATTCCAACGGCTATAAATAAGTAATCGTAACTTTCTTCACTCTTTTCAAGAATTACTTTTTTATTCGCAGAATCGATACTTTTTACAGAATCAATAATAACATCGAAGCCGTGCTTTTTCTGAAGATCGGCCAATGGAAGTGTGCTGTCTTTAAAACTTATTCCGTTTACCGGAATCCAAATTGAAATGGGATATATAAACAAGTAATCCCGGTCGGATACCAGCGTAACTTTGTACCCTTTTTTACGAAGTTTAATGGCTGCTTCAACTCCGGCAAATCCGCCTCCTATTACTAAAAAATGTTTCATTATCATCGTTGTTTTTTTCTGCTACAAAAATATCGGATAAGTTCTGATGCCACAATTTAAGAGGATAGGCATAGTTAGGGAAATCAACTGAATTTTGACAGTTTTTTTACTGCCATATGACAATTTTCTGAAAAACCATTTTGCGCCATCATTGGTGCAATTTATTCTATTTGCCTGTAAGAGCGCAAGTTTCCTTTCCTATTCGTGTCAAACCTATTTACAATTTAGGACTATTTTATGGTAAAAGACAAATTAAAAATTGCGTGCGATACAATCAAAATTCGTGAACATTTTCTCGATATAAATATTATGTATGGAAAAAAGTCAATAACTTTAAAAGAATAAAATTTCCTGAGCCATGTATAAAAAAACCATCCTCATTTTCCTGTTAATACTGGGATCAACACTCGTTTATTCGCAAGACAGCTTGCTAACGATACAACAAGCAGTAGAATCGGCTTACAACAGAAATGCCGAATTGCAACAACTGTGGGCACAATTAAAACAAAAACAAGATGTTTGGAGGACAGAAACCGGTATATCGGCTCCCGAAATCAGTTACTTTAAAGAGGGAATTGGTTCGGGACCGGGCGATGTTTTTGATGAAAAACGTTTTACCATTTCGCAGGAGATTGATTTTCCGCTCACTACTTCGTATCGTTTAAAAGGATTAAAAGAAGAAGTGAAAGCGCTGGAATACCGAATTTTGTCGAGAGAAAAGGAAATAAAGGCGGAAGTTAAGGGTCAGTATGTTGAAGTAATGTATGCTTTGTTTTTGCAAAAATCGAGGCAACATCAGTTAAAACTGGCGCAGGATTTATACAATGCCGTTTACACCCGGTTTGAAACCGGAGAGGGAAACGGCATCGATTTGGTAAATGCCGAACTCAAACTGGATGAATCAAAAAATGACCTTGACCAAAGCGAATGGGTTTTGCACAAAGCGCGTTATGGTTTGTTTTTCGCCATGGGATTACCGGTGGAAGATCAGAAATATTCCATTCAGTTTTCGGATACTTTGGCCGCCGAAAACATTGAAATATCGCAAATATTTGCCCTTGCCGTTCAGGAACAACAACCTGATTATGTGGCTTCGGAACACGAATTTACTGCTTCGGAGTATTTTCTGAAAGAGGCAAAAAGTAATATTCTTCCTGATATTCGCTTTAACTACTACAAACAAAATTTTGGAACGGGTTACGATTTTAACGGTTTCGAAGTGGGATTGAAAATACCGATCTGGTATCCGTTTGAGCAGAAGGGTAAAATAAACATGGCCCGCGAAAAACAACAGGAAATTCAATGGAAGCAGGAGGAAATTAAGCTAAAAATGAAAAAACAAATTGAATATGCCTGGCACAATTATTCGGTGAGCCGGAGTATAATCAATCGTTACAATTTAAATATGAAAGACAAGGCGTCGAAATTGCAGGAATTGTCGTTACGCGCCTATCAGTTGGGCGAACTGGATTTGCTGAAATTATTAAACGCCCAGCAAACGTTTTTAAGCAGCGAGGAACGCTATTTAACGGCACTTCGCGATTATTATCTTCAACTGGTGGCACTCGAAGTATTTCTCGAGAAAGACCTGGTTTACTAATCTTCAAAAACATAAAAATTAACAATATGAATCGTATAGTATTATTAATAGTAGTAGTGAGCACAACAATCATGTTGTATTCTTGTGGCAATAAAAAAGCGGGTACCGAAACTGCTCCTGCCGAGCAAAAGGAACTTCCTCCATCACTACAATCTGCCGACGATGCAGTATTTTTAGTGCGTCTTTCAGAAAAGGAACAGGGAGAATTGAATATTGAAACCGTTGAGGTAAATAGTAATATTATTGATTATTCGGTTACTGCTCCCGGAGTGGTTTTTTATGCGCCGGAACATGCAAGCATTATAAGTACTCCAATTAACGGGCAAATCAGTAAAATACTAAAACAAGAGGGCGGCCGTGTACAAAAAGGAGAGGAATTGTACCGGATTCAAAGTCTTGAATTTGGAAATCTGGTATCGGAATATTTACAGGCATTTGCCGAAGAGCAGTTTCAAACCAATCGTTTAAAGCGTGTCAAACAACTGGTTGAAGAAACCATAAGTTCCAGAAGTGAGCTGGAAAGAGCCACGGCCGAATACGAACGTGCATCGGCATCGTCGCGTGCAACCTACTCAAAATTAAAAGCCATTGGTGTTAGCGACGCGGAAATAAAATCGTTTACCGAGTCGGAAAAGATCGATCCGGTTTTAAAAATTCACTCGCCCATCGACGGTGTAATCGAGCGAAGTTTTGTGGAATTAGGCCAGTCGGTAAATGCGCTGGAAAATCTTTCGCGTGTGCTCGACACAAAAGTGGTTCTGGTGCGTGGTTATCTGGCACCCGACGATGCACGTTTAATAGTGAGTGGCGATTCGGTTATTATTTCGAAACGCGAAAACAATGAAGCTGTGGCAAAAGCCGTGGTAACATCGATTAATCCCGGCCTCGATGAAGATAGTCGGTCGGTAATTACAAATATCATTTTATCCACTTCAAACGGCTGGCCAAAACCGGGTGAAAATGTTCGTCTGGAGATTAAAACCTCTTCGCAAAAAGAAGTTATTGCCATACCGGTACAAGCCATAACTTACGATGGAAATCAGGCGGTTGTTTTTGTGAAAAAGCAAAACGGCATTTTTGAAAAACGCAAAATTGATGTAGCCGAAATACGTGATGAATTTGTTTTTTTAAATGGTGGCCTTTCCAGTGGCGAGGAAATTGCAAAAACAAAGGTTTTTAGTTTAAAAGCACTTTCGCGTTTTGATATCATTGCAGAAGAATAACCTAAACTCACAGCTATGCTTCAAAATATAATAACATTTAGTGTCCGACAGAAATTTGTCGCACTTTCATTGGTGGTACTAATGGGAGTTGCCGGTTATTTTTCCTTGATTCAGTTGCCAATAAATTCATTGCCCGATGTTACGCCGGTGCAGGTTTTGGTAATCACCAAAGCGGGGCGTTATTCGCCATTCGATGTTGAAAAACTGGTAAGTTATCCCATTGAAACTGCGATGAACGGTTTGCCCGATGTAGCCGAAGTCCGATCGATTTCGCAATTTGGATTGTCGGCAGTTACCGTTGAGTTCGAAGAGAAAACCGACATCTTTTTTGCCCGGCAAATGGTGAGCCAGCGGCTGCAATCCATATCCGACGAACTTCCTTCCGATGTGTCAAGCCCACAATTGGGGCCCATTACAACAGCGCTTGGCGAAATTTACCAATATGTGGTACGGGGCGAAAATTATTCATTAACCGAATTACGTGAAATACAGGACTGGCTGATTGCTCCACAGCTGAAAGTTGTAAAAGGAGTAACTGAAATTAATTCGTTTGGAGGATTTGTAAAACAGTATAATGTAATGGTGCAGCCCGGCAGGTTGCGTTTGTTCGGAATAGGAATTTCGGAAGTGCTGGATGCCATTGCCATAAACAACAGTGTTTCTGGTGGAAATTTTCTGGAACACAATGGCGAGCAATTTATCATTCGTGGCTTTGGTCAGATCAATAAAATAGACGATATAAAAAACATCATTATTACCAACGTTGATAACAAACCGGTTTTTGTGCGCGATGTGGCCAGTGTAGAAATTGGCACACAAATCAGGCAGGGCGGTGTAACTCAGGATGGGAAAGGTGAAATTGTTACCGGAATTGTAATGATGTTGCGCGGAGGAAACGGCCGGAAAGTAATTGGTGCCATCGAAGAGAAAATTGAAAGCATAAACAGCAATTTGCCCGAAGGAGTTACCATCGAAAAATTTTACGACCAATCGGATTTAATAAACAGAACCACAGCAACACTTTCAACCAACCTTATGGAAGGTGGATTTTTGGTTATTGCAGTTCTGCTGTTTTTATTGGGCGAAATCACCGGTGCATTAATTGTTGCTATGGTTATTCCGTTTTCCATGTTATTTGCATTTATCGGCATGCGTGAGTTTGGACTGGCTGCCAACCTGATGAGTTTGGGTGCCATCGACTTTGGAATGATCGTGGATGGTTCGGTTGTAATGGTCGAAAACATCATTCACGGCTTGCAAAAAGACAAAAGTGAAAACAAGGACGAAGTGATACGAAAGGCTGCCCAGCAGGTGGCCCGGCCGATATTCTTTGGTGTATTGATTATTTTAATGGTTTATGTTCCTATCATGACTTTCAGCGGCATGGAAGGAATTTTATTCCGGCCAATGGCCATAACAGTTGCAGCGGCGGTGTTAGGTTCCTTGTTGCTGGCTTTGATTTTTGTTCCGGCAATTTCAGCTATTGTTTTCAGAAAAGGCGTGAAAGTGCGTAAAAACCATTTAATAAACTGGTTGAAACCCATTTACACCAAAAACCTTGGAATGTACATGGAGCGTAAATGGTTTGTTGTTTCGGTTGCCGGGGTAATTTTTGCCGTATCCGTTTTTTTAATGACACGTTTGGGAACCGAGTTTCTTCCGGAATTGGATGAAGGTTCGATTTTAATTGAACAGGTACGCATGCCATCGGTAACACTCGACGAGTCGATAGAAAATGCCAACTGGCTGGGTGGAAAACTGGTTGCCAACATTCCGGAAATTAAGACAGTGGTGCCAAAAACAGGGCGTTCCGATTTGGCGAACGACTGGATGGGTGTGCACCAAACCGATGTGTGGGTGGTTTTAAAACCCACTGAAGAATGGCGAAAAGGAGTTTCAAAAGAAGACATAATTGCACAAATTGAACCCTATTTGAAAACGGAGCCCGGACTGGCTTATAACTTTACACAACCCATTGCCATGCGGGTTGACGAGTTGACCAGTGGTGTGAAATCGGATTTGGCGGTAAAAATTTATGGTGAAGATTTAGATGTGTTAAGTGCAATTGGTGAACGGATTTCGGCCATGTTGCCCGATATGCAGGGAACCGATAACTTTTATGTGGAACAAACCGTTGGACAACCTTATGTTACCATTGAAATCGACCGCGAAGCTGTGGCTTCGTTTGGATTGAACGTTGATGATGTGCAAAAGATTATTGAAGCGGGAATTGGTGGCCAGGAAGTTAGTCAGTTGTACGAAGGTCAGCGGCGTTTTGGAATTGTGGTACGGTATCCCGAAGATATTCGGAACCAGTTGCATAAGATACAGGATGTTCCGGTGCATTTGCCAAATGGTGAGTTTGTTCCCCTAAAAAGGGTGGCCAAAATCGAATTGCAGGAAGGACCCCGCGAAATTCAGCGCGAGAACGGCTGGCGAAGATTAATTGTGGGAATCAACATTAAAGACATCGACCTGGGAACATACGTAGCCAATTTGCAAAAAGACATAAAACTGAAAGCCGAAATACCGGCTGGTTATTTTATTGATTATGGCGGAACTTTTGAAAACCAGCAGCGTGCCATGCGCCACTTGTTATTGGTAGTTCCACTTTCTATTTTTATAATAATTGGTTTGTTGTACCTCAATTTTGGCCAGATGCGTTATGCCATTCTAATTTTGCTGAACCTGCCATTTGCCCTCTCGGGTGGCGTATTCTTATTGTGGATGCGCGGCATGTATTTATCCATTTCGGCAAGTATTGGTTTTGTGGCTTTGTTTGGGGTTGCGGTGTTAAACGGTATTGTATTAATCGACCACGTTAACGAGCTGCGAAAAGAAAAGAAAGGGGATCTCAAAAAATTGATTTTGGATGGTTCGGCCGACCGGCTTCGGCCGGTACTGATGACTGCCCTGGTAGCCAGTTTGGGTTTTATACCAATGGCGTTTAATACCGGGCCGGGTTCGGAAGTGCAGCGACCATTGGCAACTGTTGTAATTGGTGGATTAATAACCTCTACATTTTTAACACTGCTGGTACTGCCAATTATTTATTACTGGATGGAGAACCGTCCGAAGAAACGTGGTAAGACCAATGTAGTACCCGGAGGAGAAATTTTACCAGATAATATTTCAGAATAAATAGTATGAATTAAGAAGGAGCGGGCTGTTGTCGGTCACGGATTTGCAGAGTAACATTTAACAGTTGAATGTCGTTGAATTTGATAAACATTTGGATTAAATGAAACTCATTTTTAAACTGGGCATATTTTACGTGATCTTCATTTTTATGGCACAGGCCGTTTCTTCGCAGAATAGAAACAGGTCAGATGAGCGTTTGTTAATGGTGGCAAATCAGCTCGAAGCCAGGGGGATACACGACAAGAAAGTGTTGGCGGCGTTTCGTGAAGTGCCCCGCCACGAATTTGTTCTGCCGGAATACCTGGACTATGCTTATACCGACCGACCACTTCCGATTGAAGAGGGACAAACCATTTCTCAGCCGTATGTTGTGGCATTTATGACCGAAGCACTCGATTTGCAACAAACGGACCGAGTGTTGGAAGTTGGGACCGGCTCGGGTTACCAGGCTGCTATTCTTGCACAACTTTGTGATTCTGTTTATACCATCGAGATTTTTGAGACACTGACTTTAAAAGCACAGAAGGCTTTCAAAAAACTGGATTACGCTACTATTCATTGTAAAATTGGCGATGGTTACGAAGGGTGGCAAGAGAAAGCTCCGTTTGATGCAATCATCGTAACTTGTTCTCCTTCACATATACCTGTACCACTTCAGGAGCAACTTGCTGAAGGAGGACGATTGATCATTCCTGTACATGAAAACCGTGTTCAGCATTTGGTACTTTTGCAGAAAAAGAATGGAAAAATCAGGCAACGAAATGTTTTGCCTGTTCGTTTTGTTCCGATGATCGATGAGGATGGAAAGACGTATTGACTTGCACTGCTTCCGATCCTTCCTATTCTTTTTTCATTCCAAAGTTTTTGTCGAGTTTTATAAGTTTGGCCATAACAAAACCGGGAATTGTACACAGCATTACCCAAACAAAAAAGTGCTGGTAGCCGAGTATTTCCTGAAGCCAGCCCGATGCCATTCCGGGCAACATCATGCCCAGCGCCATAATTCCGGTGCTAAAGGCAAAGTGAGCCGTTTTGTATTTTCCGGCCGAAACATACAACATGTATAAGGTGTAGGCAGTAAATCCAAATCCGTAGCCCAGTTGTTCAACCGCAATCGACGAAACCACGATCCAGTATTGCTGAGGCTGGAAATAAGCCAGGTAAACATAAACCAGATTGGGCAAATTCATGGATAAAACAAAGATCCACAACAATTTTTTTAGTCCAAATTTTGATGCCAGCCAACCGCCGGAAATACCTCCAAAGGTAAGTGCGATAATTCCAATGGTTCCGTAGGCTAGTCCAACCTGTGCAGTTGATAATCCTAATCCTCCGGTAGTGGAGGTGTCAAGCAAAAAGGGAGAAGCCATTTTTACAAGTTGTGATTCTCCCAATCGGAATAAAAGTAAAAAGCCAAGAATTGTCCAGATTTCCTTTTTTACAAAATAGGCTTTAATTGTTTCTTTAAAACCTTGAAAGATGTCTTTAATACTAGCTGTTTCGGTTTGAACGTCTTCGCTTGGATGAGGGAGAAAAAATTTATGGTAAATGGCAAAAAGCACAAATGCAATGGCCAGAACAACAAAAGTAAATGCCCAGGCCAGTGGAATATTGTGGCCGTCAGCCGGATCGCCCAGTAATTTTGAAGTTTCGAGATAACCTGCAAGAATAACTAATATGCCCTGACCGGTAACCATGGCAATGCGGTAAAAAGTATTTCGTATTCCCACAAAAAAGGCCTGTTGACTTTCGCTTAAACCCATCATATAAAATCCATCAACAGCAATATCATGCGTAGCCGAACTAAATGCCAGCAACCAGAAAAACGCAAGCGAACCTTTAAAAAAGAAGGAGGTTGGTAAAGTTAGCGCTACACCGGCCAAACCCGCACCGATAAAAAGTTGCATGGTAACAATCCACCAGCGTTTGCTTTTAAGCAATTCAACTATCGGGCTCCAGAAGGGTTTTATTACCCACGGCAAGTACAGCCAGCTGGTATAAAAAGCGATTTCGGTATTCGATATTTCCAGTCGCTTGTACATGATTACCGAAAGCGTCATTACAACAATGTAAGGCATTCCTTCGGCAAAATATACGGTAGGAATCCAGGTCCATGGATTTTTTGTTCTTAGTTGGTTTTTCATTAAAGTTGGTTTTATGCTTCAATTGAGCGCTCAAGATAGGGATAAACAGGTTCAGCGAAATGAAATTTCCGGTAAAGTTTTTCACCGTCGTGAGAGGTGTGCAAGGCTACTTTTGTAATTCCCATGTTTTTGGCTTCGCTTAATAAACGTTCCAGAATTAAGGATGAAATTCCTTTTCGGCGTGCTTCGGGAATGGTGTACATATTTAAAATGTCACCTTCCAGATACAACGATTTATGAATATCGCCCGGAATTTCTTTAATTACCATTCCTCCAAAACTTACAACTTTGCCTTCTTCTTCTGCCAATACGGCCAAAAACTGTCCCTGCGAAATCGATCTTTCAAAATAGCGGAACAGGTCTTTTTTAAGTTGGCTGGAATAGTCTTCACTCATTTCTCCCTGCAGCTCGGTTAAATAAATAAGGCGGTAGTCAACCAATATGGAAATTTCGTCCGAAGTAATTTTTCGAATGTTTATAGCTGGTTTATTTGTTTTCATTTTAGTTGAAACAGATTATTTAAACCACTAAAAATAGCACTCCTTTTAGGAAAATTGATGTTCAGTGTAAAAAAAAATAGAAACGAACAATTGAATAACTGGTACTTGTTTTAGGATCACATGAAACTTCAGGTGGAGTAATTTTTCGAAGTTTGTATAATCCTGCATCAATAGATATTATAATGCGCCTTTGCCTTATCAGGCCGATTCTACTCTTTGGTTTGGCCCAAAGAGTAGACAGAAAACCCAAGGCTGCGCCCGCTTCACTCGGAAAAGCTACGCGATGCCGGCTAAAATTCCTGAAACTCGTCGTACCTCCTCAAACAGCAGTAATTTTTTAACGCCGACACCACTTGTTTTCCGGCTCACCGAACGAGGCCGAAGCTTCGAATAAGGTCTTTGGTTTGCCATCCCCAGATCAGAGGATCGGCCTCTTTTGGTCTTTATGATAGCGGAAGGCAAGGATCAAAAGCAGCCTGGATTTTTCTGCTTCGTCCCAATTGAATCAGGATGAAGGCCTGCGGCAGCAATTTTAAAATCGACTAAAAGTCAATTTGACTTTTAGTGTGCACATGTACTTTTGATATATAAAATTCAAATCCACCTGATTTTACGGGTGAGCCTTGTTTTACTGAAAAGATGGGTCAGAATTACTTACAAACGATAAAATGGTTGAAGCGTAAGTCGCTCTAAATGCAGAGTAACTTATATTAATGGTGGTTTGGAATTTGAGATGGAAAGGCACTTGGATTAATTCTGTCTTTTCTGAATTAAAAAGCCAAATGTTCAAGAGCTTTTTCATTCATCACATCGGAAATGGACCAAAAGTGAATGTCGCCCGATGACACTTTAAAAACCTCACTTTGTGCCTCCAGATTTTCTCCTGTTATATCGTCAAGAAAAAGTCGTTCCTCATGCAATTTATGAATCAATTCGGGATCGTTTACAAACTCGGCAGTGCCGGTTAAGCGCATTTGTTTGGCTTGAGCAAAATCTTTTGCGTTGTTGTAAAAACAAAGCTCAACTTTCGGATTTTTGTGCAATTGTTTACTCATATCTTTTGGCGACAAAGTACCAAAGTAGAATCCGGTTTTATCGGCAAAAAATAATAGAATGGTACGCACGTGTGGCTGGTCTTTCTCGCTTGTGGCTAAAAAGCAAGTTGGGTTGTTTTTGGCAAAATGGATAAATTCTTCGATTTTCATGGCTATAATTCTTTTAATTGAAACAGTGTATATTTATAATTCGGCAAACTTCATTATCCATCCGTTACTTCGTGTGTTTGTTGCATCCTGAATTCCGGGGCCAATAACAAGGAACCCACCATCGGAACAGTTTATTACTTTGGTAATCTGGTCGTTGTTGAAATTGAAGGGTAGAAGTTTCTCTCCCAGCTCGTTTCCGTTTGCATCTACATAAAGTAGCCAGGGACCAATTTTCCCCAAAAACGATGTTGCCTTAATTCCTGCAACAATAAAGTTTCCATTTGGGCGAATTGTTAGTGCGTTTCCTCCTTCGGAACCTTCGCGGTCGAATTTTTTGGTCCACAGAATTTTCCCTTTACAATCAATCTTGTTTAAAACCATATCGTAATCAAAAACCGGATCTGCCGAATTAATATCATTCAAACAGTTTCCCTGCCAGCCAACCACCATAAAACAACTATCGGGCGAGCAACAAATACATTCGGGCCACATTTTTATGCCCGGCGATTTTACCCGTGACGACCATAAAAGATCGCCTTTGTTGTTGGTACGAAGCACGCAAATGTCGCAGTCGTTTTTTCCCGGCTCACCTATATTTCCAGCCATTGCAAAACCTTCATCGGGAAGTTTTTTTATTGATTTTAAACAGCCGTTTAAATTGTCGTTAAAAACTTTCTCCCAAATCATTTCCCCACTTAGGTTAAAAGCCGCCATCCATTGTTTGGTGTTTTCCGGGTTAGTTCCCTTCGCTCCAATAAGGGCAAAACTTTCTTCGTTTAACTGAACAATGTCGTTTGCCGAAAGGTATTCGCTTGTTTCAACAAACTGCTGCCACACTGTTGTGCCGCTTTCATCTAACTTTGTCAGAAAAAGCAATTCCTGATTTTCATTTTGTGCAGAAGCTGTTACAATGTAATTTTTGTCGGTCAGCTGGATGATATTTTTTGGAATGTCTTTATTCGCCGTACCTAAGGTTTTTGTCCAGATGGTATCGCCGTCGGTATTAAATCGTAAGATCCAAATGTCAAGCGATCTAGATTTTACCATTTTTGCTCCAACCACGGTATAACCATTATTTGAATCTTGAATTACATCGGAATAAAAATCAAGTCCTCCGGTATTTGAATTTTTTTCCCACTCCAGATTAAAATTTTGTGAAAAAGAAATGGTGGTTAAACTGAGAAACAAACCAATTAAAAAGGTATAAATTGCTCTCATGATATTTGTTGTCGATTAGTGAGTAAGTTTTTTTGAATTTATACGAACAATCTGAAGCAGGGTTTGGAAAATCGAAAGATGGGAACGGTAGTTTGCCGGTGGATTTTGGAGCACCACTGAAATTAAACGGTTACATTGGATTCATGTGTTCATGTAAAACAAATATGTCAAGAGGATGAGTCAATAATTTTTCCTAATTTGTAGTTATTAAAATCAGAATAATGTCAAAATTAAGTTTATTGTTGCTTTTGTTTATCTCAATTATGATTTGTTCAGTTAATGGTCAAAATATCGACCCGAACCGACAATGGAATATGTACCGGGGAAATTATGCCGGCGGAATACTGGATAATGTTCATCTTCCTGAAACCTGGGATGTAAAGTCGGGTAAAAACATTGCATGGAAAACTGAAATTCCGGGGATGGGAAATTCGTGCCCGATTGTTTGGGACAATAGTGTTTTTGTAACAACAGCAGTGAGTGAAGGAGATACCGGTGAGGTTCAAACCGGAATTTACGGATCAATCATTCCGGTTGAGGATTCATCCATTCACAATTGGAATTTGTATTGTATTGAAAAAAGCACCGGAGAAATTAGATGGGAGCGGACTGCACACACTGGTGTTCCGGAACAAAAAAGACATCCAATGTCGTCGCATGCCAATTGCACGCCTGCAACAAACGGCGAGTATGTTGTGGCCTTTTTTGGTTCCGAAGGATTGTATTGCTACAACATGGAAGGTGAATTGCAGTGGTCAAAAGATTTTGGTGTGTTAAAATCGACTTTCTTTTTGGTTGCCGATGCCGAATGGGAATTTTCCAGCTCGCCATTAATTCATGAAAACGTGGTAATTATACAATGCGATGTACAGGAAAATTCTTTTATAGCTGCATATAATATAAAAACAGGAGAGGAAATCTGGAAACAGAATCGGGATGAATATCCGGGATGGGGAACGCCAAATATATATTACGATGGAGACAGACCCAGAGTGGTGGTAAATGGGTACAAACACCGGGGAGCTTACGATTTTGAAAGCGGTGAAGAAATTTGGAGGATGTCGGGTGGCGGCGATATTCCGATTCCAACTCCAATTGTTGGCAACGATTATATTTATTTCAATAGTGCCCATGGAAAAGTTGCACCCATTTACGCCATTCAAAAAAATGCTACGGGCGATATTACTTTGGCCGAAGATGAAACTTCTAACGAGTATGTAAAATGGGCAAAGTTACGCGGTGGATCGTACATGGGAACCATGTTGTTGTATGGTAACTATTTGTATTGTGCCCGCTGGAATGGCAGATTAACCTGCTACAATGCTTTAACAGGTGAGGAGATGTATGCCGAGAAAGTGGGGGGTGGAAACAGTTATACTTCATCGCCGGTTGCTGCCGATGGCGTAATATATATCGCCGATAACAATGGAGTTGTTTATTCGGTTTTGGCAGGTTCAATATATATATTATTGGAAGAAAATAAGTTAGACGATGTTTGCATGTCAACGCCTGCCATTTCCGACAGGTACCTTTTTTTCCGGACAGCCGGATACTTAATTGCCGTTTCCGGTATTCAAGATTAGCATATAATTAAAAAGTCTTAATTTAAGCATGGGGCAGCGTAGCTGGTTTTCCTAAATCCGAGAATTTGTTATACTTTCGTCGGGTTGTTAATAAACGAAACAGATCTGGTTATTTGTTGAACTAAATTTAAAATCTTTGTTGAGTTCTGTGTCTGGAAATAAAATTCGGAAGTACATAAACTCAATTATATATACTTGAAAATATGTGGGTTAAGGTATCCCGGATAATCCTTCGAAATAAAATTCTATTACTTTCTTTATTGGCAGTAATTACCATCTTTTTTGGCTACAAGGCCCGAAATGTGGAAATGTCGTACGAGTATGCTTCGTTGCTGCCTAAAAAAGATGAAGCGTATAAAGATTATCAGAAATTTGTAAAAGTCTTTGGTCAGGAAGGCAACCTGATTATTGTGGGAATTCAGGATTCCAACTTTTTTGATATTGAGCATTTTAAAGCCTGGAAAAATCTGAGTAAAGATCTTTTAAAAGTTGAGGGAGTTGAGAATCTTTTGTCGATAACCAACACCTACAATCTGAAAAAGAACAAGGAAGAAAAGAAGTTTGAAATTGAAGATGCTTTCCCGAGTTCGATTGAAACACAGGAAGAGTTGGATGCTTATGTAAGCGAATTCAAAAGCCTGCCTTTTTACCGCGGACTTGTTTACAACAATGAAACACATACTTATTTGCTGGCCATTACCGTGAACAAGGACAAAATGGCAAGCAAAGCCCGTGAATCGATGGTGGCTGGCATTCAGGACGTTTGTCATAAATTTGAAAAGGAACAAAATGTAAAACTACATTATTCGGGCTTGCCCTATATTCGTGTGGTTAATTCGGTAAAAATTAAAAGGGAATTGTACCTTTTTAGTGTACTGGCACTGTTTATCTGTATTGTTGTTCTGTTTTTGTTTTTCCGTTCTTTTAAAGCGGTAATTGTTCCGGTAATAATTGTTCTTGTCGGCGTAATTTGGTCGATGGGAATGTTGGCTGTTTTCGGGTACAAAATTACCATTTTAACGGGTATGATTCCACCTTTGCTCATTGTAATCGGAATTCCGAACAGCATTTACATGCTAAATAAATTTCATCAGGAATATGTATTACACGGCAACAAGGTAAAAGCGTTGCAGCGGGTGATCATAAAAATCGGGAATGCCACATTTTTAACCAATCTTACCACGGCATCCGGTTTTGCTACTTTTGTTATTGTAAAAAGCGATATCCTGCGCCAGTTTGGTATTATTGCGTCACTCAATATTCTGGGATTGTTTTTCCTTTCACTTTTATTGATCCCTATTGTTTTTAGTTTTATTACACCTCCCTCGTCAAAGCATGTTGGGCACCTTGATAATAAACTGGTGTCGAAAATTATTAACCAACTAATGCACATTACGCAGAATTACCGTAAGGTGGTGTACTTTGTAACCTTTGCCATTATTGGTGTGGGCATTTATGGCATTTCATTAATGAAAAGTTCAGGACACATGGTTGATGACATTCCTGAAGACGATCCGGTGTACATTGATTTGAAGTTTTTTGAGAAAAATTTTAATGGCTTAATGCCTTTGGAAATAATGGTTGATACCAAAAAACCGCAAGGTGCCATGCAATTAACCACTTTCCGTAAAATTGACGATTTGGAAACCGCATTGGCAAAATATCCCGAATTATCGGCTTCAACATCGTTGCTTAATCTTTTAAAATTTTCGAAACAAGCCTTTTACAATGGCCACGAAAACTACTACAGTTTGCCCAATAACCGCGAAAAAAACTTTATACTTCAATATGCACAAACGGGTGAAGAAAACGCCAAACTGCTGACCTCGTTTTTGGATAGTACACGGCAAACCACACGTATTAGTATCAGGGTAAAAGACGTTGGAACAAAACGGATGGAAGAATTGTACGCCAGTTTTAACAACGAAATAGATTCGATTTTTACTTCCGACAATTACGATGTTACTATTACCGGTTCGAGTATTATGTCGTTTAAAGGGAATAAATACCTTCTGAAAAACCTCTTTACAAGTCTTGGTCTGGCCATATTGCTTATTTCATCCTTTATGGCCATCATGTTTTCGTCGTGGAGAATGGTAATTATGTCGCTTACTCCCAACGTTATTCCGCTTGTATTTACCGCAGCTGTAATGGGATTTACAAATATTCCGATAAAAGCTTCAACCATTTTGGTATTTAGTATTGCCTTTGGAATTTCGGTGGACAATACCATTCACTTTTTGGCAAAATACCGTCAGGAGCTAAATGTTACCAACTGGGATATTCGCAAATCGGTGGTTTTGGCATTAAAAGAAACCGGTGTTAGTATGTTGTATACTTCGGTGGTGTTGTTTTTTGGCTTTGGTATTTTTACCATTTCAAGTTTTGGAGGAACACAGGCGATGGGAATTTTGGTTTCGCTTACACTTTTGGTTGCCGTTACATCGAACCTTATTCTTCTGCCTTCGTTACTTTCTGGCTTAGAACGATTAACAACTACCGAAGCCTTTAAAGAACCGCTGCTTCATATTTACAACGAAGAAGAAGACATTGAACTGGATGATTTGGAAATAGTGATTTCAGATGAGGAGGACTCGGGTAACGCGGAGATTCTGTAAGTAAAAAAATAGACAGTTTCCAAAAACTTTTTCCCGACACAGTGGTTCAATTATTCGCAATAGTATGTATTCATAGTTGTTGAATGAATTAGTTTGGGATTTCCTTCTTGTTTTAGCGCTTTTTGGCAATCTTTAGGCATTCAAAAATAATTAGAACTAAAAGATGTATTCAGTAGAAGAGCTACAGAAAATTGTAAAAGCTGAAGTTGAATCCCGCTCAAAGAAGATGTTGGAGCTTAATCCGGTTGAGTTGTACGAGCCAATTCACTATTCGCTTGAAATGGGAGGGAAACGTTTGCGCCCGGTACTTTTATTACTGGCTTATAATCTGTTTGCCGACGATGTGATGGCAGCAGTTCCAGCAGCCCTGGCAATCGAAGTTTTCCACAATTTTACGCTGCTGCACGACGATATAATGGACAAAGCCGATGTACGCAGAAACAGGCCAACCGTTCATAAAAAATTCAGCGAAAACAGTGCAATTCTTTCCGGCGATGCAATGGCATTTCAATCGTACAAATACCTGGTAGAATGTAAATCGTCACGTTTGGTAGAAGCCCTGGATTTGTTTACCACCACGGCAATAGAAGTATGCGAAGGACAGCAATTCGATATGGATTTTGAAAACCGCTTGGATGTAACTGAAGCTGAATACCTTGAAATGATTCGGCTTAAAACAGCCGTACTTTTGGCTTGTAGTTTAAAAGCCGGCGCCTTGCTTGCAAATGCTTCAAACCAACAAGCTTCGCAATTATACGATTTTGGAATAAACCTTGGCCTTTCGTTTCAGCTGCAGGACGACCTGCTCGAT
The DNA here is from genome assembly GCF_963675585.1 of uncultured Draconibacterium sp. Classification (NCBI taxonomy): domain Bacteria; kingdom Pseudomonadati; phylum Bacteroidota; class Bacteroidia; order Marinilabiliales; family Prolixibacteraceae; genus Draconibacterium; species uncultured Draconibacterium sp. The sequence goes on along the minus strand of NZ_OY776414.1, from coordinate 4,016,164 downwards.
ACTTTTGGCGACCAGGATACTTTTGGTAAAAAAATCGGAGGCGATATTCTGGCCAATAAAAAAACATTTCTGTTAATAAACGCTCTTCAAAATGCCTCGGCCGAACAAAAATCAGTGCTTTTGAACTGGATTGAAAAAGTGGATTTTAATGCCGAAGAAAAAATAGCAGCAGTTACAAAAATCTACAATCAGTTAGGAGTAAAAGAAAGGGCAGAACAAAGAGTTGATTCTTATTTTAAAAAGGCGATTGTAAATTTAGATACGATTCAGCTGGAAGATGTTGTAAAACAACCGCTCTACGAACTCGCCAATAAAATGCTTACACGCAAGCATTAACAAGTGTTTATGAACGTTAAATCTGGTGCAAAAAAAATAGGTGTAAGTTGCATAAAAGCAAAACAATGTTAAATTTGTTATCCATTAAAAAAATTACGATAATCCGTACAAATCTATTCCCATATGGCTCAAAACATAGGTAAAATAATTAAGGTAATCGGTCCTGTTGTTGATGTTATTTTTGATAGGGAAGGAAGTGAGCTTCCGGCTATTAACGATGCATTGGAAATTCTCAGGGAAGGTAAAGAAAGTTTAATAATTGAGTGCCAACAACACATTGGCGAAAATACCATCCGTTGTGTAGCAATGGATTCTACCGATGGACTTAAAAGAGGTACCGATGTTAAGGCGCTTGGAAGTCCGATTGTGATGCCACAGGGAGAGGTTGCATTGGGGCGTTTATTAAACGTAGTAGGTGATGCGGTTGATGGTTTGGAACAACTTCCAAAGGAAGGTTTGAACATTCACAACCAGCCACCAAAATACGAAGATCTGACCACCGAAACAGAGGTGCTTTATACCGGTATTAAGGTTATTGATTTGATTGAGCCGTATGCAAAGGGAGGTAAAATTGGATTGTTTGGTGGTGCCGGTGTAGGTAAAACAGTACTTATTCAGGAACTTATTAATAACATCGCACTTGCTCACTCGGGACTATCGGTATTTGCCGGTGTTGGTGAACGTACCCGTGAAGGAAACGATTTACTTCGCGAGATGATTGAAGCCAATATTGTTGATTACGGCGAAGAGTTTAAAGAGTCGATGGAAAAAGGAGGCTGGGATCTTTCCAAAGTAGACAATGAAAAATTAAAAAATTCGAAGCTGGCCATGGTTTTTGGTCAGATGAATGAACCTCCGGGTGCCCGTGCCCGTGTAGCACTTTCAGGATTAACAATTGCTGAAAGTTTGCGCGATGGTGACGGAACGGCCGGAAGTGGTAAAGACATCCTGTTTTTCGTAGATAATATTTTCCGTTTTACACAAGCCGGATCCGAGGTTTCGGCCCTTTTGGGAAGGATGCCATCGGCAGTGGGTTACCAGCCAACTCTGGCAACAGAAATGGGGGTAATGCAAGAACGTATTACTTCAACTAAAAACGGTTCTATTACATCTGTTCAGGCGGTATATGTGCCTGCAGATGACTTGACCGACCCTGCTCCTGCAACTACTTTTGCTCACCTTGATGCAACTACTGTATTAAGCCGTAAAATTGCTGAGTTAGGTATTTATCCTGCAGTTGATCCACTCGATTCATCATCGAGGATTTTAACTCCGGAAATTGTTGGTGACGAACATTACAGCTGTGCACAGGATGTAATTATGTTGTTGCAGCGTTACACCGAATTACAGGACATTATCGCTATTTTAGGTATGGACGAATTATCGGAAGAAGATAAACTGGTTGTTCACCGTGCCCGTCGTGTGCAGCGTTTCCTTTCGCAACCATTCTTTGTGGCTTCGGCATTTACAGGATTGGAAGGAAAACTGGTTTCTATTGAAGATACCATTAAAGGTTTTAGAATGATTATGAACGGTGAGGTTGACCAATATCCGGAATCGGCATTTAACCTTGTGGGAACAATAGAAGAAGCCATTGCAAAAGGTGAAAAAATGTTAGCTGAAAACTAATTCAGAAAGGAAAAACATGTATCTCGAAATTATTACACCCGATAAAAAGGTTTTTGAAGGAGAAGTGAAAATGATTCAACTTCCGGGAAGCAAAGGTGCTTTCGAAATTCTGAAAAATCACGCTCCCATAATTTCTACTTTAGAAAAAGGAACGATTAAAATTCAGGATGAAAAAGGTACCGAACACCGCTTCGAAGTAGATGGAGGTGTAATAGAAAATAAATCCAACAAAATTATTGTTCTTGTTGAATCAACTTAATTAAAAAGATATTGCTAAATTTCCTCGTAGATTTTTCTGCGGGGATTTTTGTTTTGTAATTGGTTTTAAACAGTAAAACGTAGCATATTTTCCTAAATATTTTGGTCTTCCGGCTTAGTCTATGAAAGTAAAATTTCTGGTCATACGGTTTAGTTCAATTGGCGATATTGTTTTAACATCGCCTGTTGTACGTGGTTTAAAACAACAAGTTGAGAACGCCGAAGTACACTATGTTACCAAAGACAAACACGCTTGCCTGGTTGGAACCAATCCTTACATCGACAAAGTACATTTACTCGAAACTAACATCAATCATCTGATCCACGACCTGGAAAAGGAAAATTTCGATTACATCATTGATTTGCACCAGAATTTTAGGAGTAACAAAATCAGGCGCAGATTAAGAGTTCAAAGTTTTTCGGTTGACAAGCTCAATTGGTATAAAATGCTGATGGTAAGGTTTAAAATCAACAAATTGCCTAAGCAGCACATTGTCGATCGTTATTTGCAAACGGTTTCAACCTTTGATGTAAAAAACGACGGAAAAGGCCTGGATTATTTTATTAACGATGGTGATGAATTTAAACATGAAGATCTGCCTGCACCTTTTCAGAATGGTTATGTGGCTTTCGTAATTGCCGGAACCTATTTTACCAAAAAATTGCCTGTAAACAAAGTTTCCGAAATTTGCCAGAATATACCCTACCCGGTGATTTTGCTGGGTGGAAAAACGGAGTTTGATGAAGGCGAAAAAGTGCTGTCACAGTCAAAAGGAAATGTGCTGAATTATGCCGGTAAAATAACATTAAATCAATCGGCTTCGCTGGTTCGCGATGCGCGGGTAGTTCTTAGCAATGATACGGGTTTAATGCACATTGCAGCCGCTTTTAAAAAGAAAATACTTTCGTTTTGGGGAAACACAATTCCCGATTTTGGTATGTATCCGTATATGTCGAGCCCGGTATCTGAACGACTTGAAACGGAGGGTTTAAAATGCCGACCTTGTTCTAAACTGGGCCATCATAAATGTCCGAAGAAACATTTTAAATGTATGGAGGAAATTAGTGTTGCAAAAGCTGTTCAATGGATTGAAAACAATTATTAAAATTCCATTTTCTGAATATCCGTTTTAATCAAGCATGAATCTCAAATCAATTTTTTACTTTTTTTTCAGTACTGGTTTTGTGTGTTTCGGCGCAAAACAATGCTATTAACCTGTCCGGTGAACTTTGATGACGACAGTATATTTTCTTAGTCCGGTTCAGAAAATGGAGAGATAACCCAAACCATTCAATTGCCCGGGATCTAAACCGGTAGTAAACTGGAAATACATAGTTGAGAATGACGGAAGTTATCCTTCATTCGCCTTCTTTCTTTTAGACTAGAAGTAATCTTTTCTTGTTCGTAGAATATTTCTTACTTTCATACTTGTTTAAATTCCTTGTAGCTAAACCTTAATTCTTTAAAAGATGAAACGTCGTTCCTTTTTCAAAACAACAGCCCTTGGTGGTTCAGTGGTTGCATTAAGCGGTGTAAGTGCATGTGTTTCTAACGATCAGATAAAAGCTGAGATTAATCTCGCTGATTTCGAGTTGAATGAGATTTCGGTAACAGAACTTCAGCAAAAAATGAAAGCCGGAGAATTATCATCAGAAACCATTTGTCAAAAATATTTAGACCGGATTGCTGTTGTTGATCCGCATTTGAAAGCCGTGATTGAACTTAATCCCGATTCCTTAAGTATTGCAAAATCATTGGATGAGGAACGAAAAAACGGCAAAGTACGAGGTCCATTGCATGGCATTCCAATCATGATAAAAGATAACATTGATACCGGAGATAAAATGCAAACTACTGCCGGGTCGTTGGCGTTGGTAGGAAATGTGGTTGAAGAAGATGCGTTTATCGTTAAAAAACTGCGCGAAGCAGGAGCTGTTTTATTGGGAAAAACCAACCTGAGCGAATGGGCTAATTTTCGTTCTACCAACTCTTCCAGCGGGTGGAGCGGACGAGGCGGACAGGTACGCAATCCCTTTTGTTTGGATCGAAGTCCTTGTGGTTCAAGTTCAGGCACCGGGGCAGCTGTTTCGGGCAATCTTTGCACCATCGGGATCGGTACCGAAACCAACGGCTCCATTGTTTGTCCTTCGGGAATAAATGGTGTGGTTGGTATCAAGCCAACTCTGGGAATGTGGAGTCGGCGTGGAATTATTCCCATCGCTCATAGTCAGGACACAGCTGGCCCGATGTGTCGCAATGTTTCCGACGCTGCCATTTTGTTGGGCGCTCTGGCAGAGTTCGATCCGAACGACGGAGAAACTCATTTGGAGCAAGGCAAAATTTACAATGATTATACTCCATTTCTGAAAGCCGACGGTTTAAAAGGAAAGCGAATTGGCATTGCTTCGCAATTGATTCCTTCGAATGAAAAGGTGAAAGCTTTGTTTATTGAAGCCGTTCAAACGATGCAGAAAAACGGGATGGAACTGGTGGAGGATTTGAAATTCGAAAATAACCGAAAATGGGGACAGCCCTCGTACGAAGTATTGTTGTATGAGTTTAAAGCCGATTTAAATAAATACCTGGCGGAATATCCGTCGGCACCAAGAAAGTCGCTGGCAGAACTGATTGAGTTTAATAATGCCAATGCGGATAAAGAGATGCCATGGTTCGGTCAGGAGATTTTTATTGAGGCACAGGAAAAGGGTGATTTAAGTTCGGAAGATTACCTGAAAGCATTGGAAGAATCTAAACGATTTGCAGGCAAAGAAGGAATTGATGCCTTGATGGACGAGCACAATCTGGATGCACTGATTGCTCCGACAAATGGGCCAACATGGAGCATCGATTGGGTAAATGGCGACAGTTTTACGGGAGGAAGTTCTTCGCCGGCAGCCATCTCCGGATATCCGAATATCACAGTTCCCATGGGATTTGTTGAAGGGCTGCCCATTGGAATTTCGTTTTTTGGCCGGGCCTGGAGCGAACCGGTTTTGCTGGAAATTGCCTATGCTTTCGAACAGCTGACAAAACATCGTGAAGCGCCGGATTTCAGAAAATCGTTGATGGAGTAAAACTCTTATATCGATTTATTGTTTACAAACCTGTGATCTACATTTGAAACAAATTGGCGCCTGTATTTTGCACCGTCTTTTAAGGCGGTGATATCTTGTTGGCCAGGCTAAGCCGATTTTTATGTTTTTAACACCGCTCTAAAGAACGGTGCAAAAAAATTGGAGTATATATCAAAGGGAAGGATAATACAGCATCAAAAATTTTTTGAGTTATCTTTGCATCAAAATTAGGGTATGAAAGAGAGCTTGTTTGGAAAAACATTATCGGAGTTGCAGGAGATGGTTGTGGAATTGGGATTACTAAAATTCACGGCCAAACAAATAACGGATTGGCTGTATAAAAAACAAATTTCATCAATCGACGAAATGTCAAATCTTTCGCTTAAGGCGCGCGAGCTTTTAAACGAAAAATATGAGTTTGGTTTAACCGCCTACACCAAAGTACAGGCCAGTGTTGATGGAACTAAAAAATACCTTTTTCCAACCATTCAGAATAAATTTATTGAAACGGCGATGATTCCCGAACGCGATCGAAAAACGGTTTGCGTGAGTTCGCAGGTGGGATGTAAAATGGGTTGTTTGTTTTGTTTTACTGCTAAACAAGGATTCCAGGGACATCTTTCGGCCGGCGAAATAATCAATCAAATTCGAAGTATTGATGAGGTGGAAGATGTTTCGAATATTGTATATATGGGCATGGGCGAACCTTTCGACAATCTGGATGAAGTATTAAAAAGCCTCGAGATTCTGACTTCGGAATGGGGATTTGCCATGAGTCCGCGCAGAATAACTGTTTCCACCATTGGAATAATTCCGGGCATGCTCACTTTTCTCGAAAAAAGTGACGCGCATCTGGCTGTAAGTTTGCATACTCCTTTTCACGAAGAACGCCAAAAGATAATGCCAATACAAGTGGCTTACCCCATTGAAGAGGTGATAGAGGAAATTAAAAGCTGGGATTTTGGCCGTCAACGACGGGTTTCGTTTGAGTACATTCTATTTGAAGGATTAAATGACACTCCTGCCCATGTTAACGAGCTGGTTCGTCTACTGGATGGATTAAAGTGCCGGATAAATCTGATTCGTTTTCACCCGGTTCCGGGAACACCACTTAAAAGTCCCGGCGAGAGAACCATTCTTCAGTTTAAGGAAAAGCTCAATAATAAGGGAATACTTACTACAATACGAGCATCGCGCGGCGAAGATATTTACGCCGCCTGCGGTCTGCTTTCAACAAAGGAGTTGGTTAAATAGAAATTAAGCTGTCATTTCGACGAAGAATGAGGAGAAATCTGTTTCATAAAAGAGGGATTTCTCAGTCGCTAACTCCTTCGAAATGACATTGAGTTTACAGTAACATCATTTTTTCGATATAAATATCCTGAAACGAACCATCTCCTTCCAGGTTTAAATGAGTTGTTTTTTTCAAAATACCCTGTGTGAAATTTTCATCCTCAAACAAAAATATTTTCGCTCCAATTAATGCGGTATTGCCTAATTTGATGATTTTTTCTTCTTCCGCTTCGATCAACCCGGTTCTTATCACATTTTTAATGTTCAGAAAATTTCCAAATCCACCGGCTATAAACACATTCCCAACTTCGGATATTGAAATAGAGAGCTGATTAAGTAACATTTGTACGCCCGTAGCAATGGCACCTTTTGCCAGCTGGAATTCGCGAATGTCCTGTTGGGTAAGCGATATGTTGCGGGTGAGTGGAATTATTTCTTCGCCTGAATTGATTTCTCCGAACATCCCGATTTGTTGTTGTTCCAGCAGAATGGCAACAATATCAATCAACCCACTTCCACAAATGCCTTTGGCTTCTACTTTGCCAATTACATGACTTTTAAGTAGTCCGTTTTCGTGGGTTACAGAAGAAATGGCGCCGGTAGTGGCACGCATACCCTGGTTGATTTTAGCCCCTTCAAATGCAGGTCCTGCAGCAGTGGAAGCGCAAACAATCTTTTCCCGGTTTCCAACCACAATTTCACCATTGGTACCCAGGTCGATGAGAATGGAAAACGCTTCCTGTTCAGCCATTTTTGTGGCGGCAATTCCGGCCAGAATATCGCTGCCCACAAAACTCCCAATTGAAGTATGAAATGTGATGCCTGGAGCACCCGGTATTTCCCAACTCAACTCTTTTGCAGAAAATGCTTTCGCGCCTGGTTCTTTTATTTCAAACGGATAAAATGAGAGAGGCTGAACATTTAACCCACAAAAAATATGCTGCATTACCGTATTTCCAACCAAAGCAATTTTGGCAACTGCAACCCGATTTCTTTTCAGCATGGAGTCAATCATCGAAGCTATTTTGGTACGAATCAGGTGCTGCATTTCTTCCTGGTTTCCATCCAGACAAGATTGAATGCGGGCAATTAAATCGCCGCCAAATTTAGCTTGTGGATTTACATCCGAAACAGAGTCGAGAATGTGGCCGTTTTCGAGATTGACCAGCTGAGCCACAACAGTTGTAGTTCCCAAATCAACTGCAATTCCATAACCGCTTTGCGGTTTAAAATCGAAAGTGGAATTGTCGGCTAAAATAATGTGTTCGAATTGCGAGATTTCCAGAGTAATGTCCGACAGGGCGCTGCAAAAACAAGCCAGCCGCCAGTCGTTATCCAGTTTTAGTTTTTGCAGTCGTTTCTCCTGCATTGCATCAACATCCAAATTTCCGCTGAGCAGTTTTACTTTGCAGGCACCACAAGTACCTTTCCCTCCGCACGGAAATTCAACACCAAATTCGTGTAACACATCAATGAGTGGGGTTCCCTGGTTTACTTCTACTATTTTACCAAGCGGTTGAAGTGTGATTTTTATCGTACTGTTCATGTTTGATGTTCAAAAATCGGATTGAAGAAATTTTGCTCGTGCAATTTAACTAAATTCGGAAGTTTTAGCTTATTCGCAATTATGAATTCAATACAAGTGCTGGTTGACTCGGATAGGATTACAGTAAAAGTTACTCATACGCAACCATTTCAGATTGTTGGACATCATTGAAAAAAGTAAGATACCATGAGATATTTTTTCGCTCCTTTTGTTTTCTTATTAGTTGTTATGATATCCTGTAACGACGATAACAATTGTAGTTGCAATACTACGATTATCGGCCAATGGCAGGCAACTGAATTTATGTCGGTAGAATCGGTATTGTATGCGAAAAACGACGACTATAATCCAGTTGTAGAATTTAAAAACGACGGTACATATTTGCTTGCGTTGGACAGAAATGGCTGTATTGGCGATTTTGAATTTGACGCGTCTGGGAATATATCAATTACTGGAGCTTCATGCACTGAAATGTGTTGCGACAGTGATTTCTCTGTCAAGTTTGGTGCAATGCTTGGGCAGGTATCCAGCTTCGAAATTGACAGGGATGAATTAAAGCTCCAGGTTTCTGGTTGGGGATGGATTGTTTTGGAACGTATTTCAGATTAAATCAGCCAGTTTAAACTTTTCTTTTAAAACAAATCCTTTTTCGGTTTTGGCAACCGTGGCACACTCGGTGTAGTAGTCGTGTTCAAAAAATAGAACCTGATTTTTGTCTGCAACTTCTTCTAAAAAGATAGCCTTCTCTTTCATCACCGTAACCGGATCGAGATCGTAGGCGGCAATCCAAAGCAGCGGAATATTTGCCGTTGTAGGAATCAAATCAGAAGTGTAAACAAAGGTTTCTTTTTTTGTGTGGATAAATGGAATCATCTGTCCCGGGGTGTGTCCGTCAAACATACGAACTTCAAAATCGGGAAAAAGTTCGCCTTCGTTTTCAACCAGTTTGAGTTTTCCTGAGTCGTGAATAAAATTCAAAATATCGGTATGAAATGCAGCTTTTTCGCGCGGATTTGAGATTTTAGAATGTTCCCACTGTTTTTTGCTGCTCCACATTGTTGCATTTGGAAATACGAGTTCCGGCTTTCCGTGCACATTTTTTACTGCACCGGTGCAATGATCCCAATGCAAATGGGTGAAAAATACATCGGTAATGTCTTCGGTAGAATAACCATTTTCAGCCAATGATTTTTCCAGTTCTGTTACCGAAGTTACTCCATTGTTTTGCAGGTATTTTTCAGGGTAATGATTTCCAACGCCTGTTTCAATTACTATTTTGTGTCCTCCGGTATCAACCAGTAAACACCTTAAGGTAAGTTGTGTAAAGTTATTTTCGTTTGAAGGGTACATTTTGCTCCACAAAACTTTCGGAATAACACCAAAAAGTGCGCCACCATCGGCATGAAAATCACCTGCAGAAATCGGAATCAACTTCATAGAAGAAAGTTAGATGTTGGAAGATTGAAGCCGGAAGTATTCTTTCACAGATTCAATTCCATCTTAAATTAATAGAATAACAAAAATAGGAGAATTTATTTGGGAAGAAGATTGTGTCTTTCCTGAAAGGCAGAATCTAACGAAAAATTCATAACATGTTCTACTACTCCGCGGTAATCCTGAATGCCACCTTTTATTTTATTCGTTTTTAAATAGGTGTCGTTGACTTTCGAAGCGGCTTTGTTCATTTTTTCATTTCGAAGTTCATCCCAATGTTTAATGATGGCTTTAAAATCCGATTTTACAGGATCGTTTATGTCTTTTACGATCTCCTCATACTCTTCCATTTTGTAGGCTTGGTATAAAAAATGGCGTAAAAGCGTGATACTTGCCGAATAATGAATCTGTTGATTGTTGCTTGTCGAACAAACAAGCCAGGCATAAAAGTTGGCTTCGGCTTCACTTGTTATTCCAAACTGGTGGGCTTTTTCGTGAGCCAGAACAAAGGGATATTCAATGGGTAAAACCTTTTTGTTTACATGAATTTCGTTAAAAAACGGGCCAAAGTATCCGGTAATTCCCGATTGTGCATAAAACATACTAAAAGTAATTGTTTTGTCGCGGCGGGTTCCCATTGGGTAAGTAATTTTTAAAGCCTCAGCCAGGTTTTTATATGAGTTTTCAAGAATGGAATCAACAGCGGCTTTGTTTAGCTGATCAAACGTTGAGTGCAAATTGTTGGTGGTGTTTATTAGCTTTTCAAGCACATCAATAAACTCATCTTTGTTTGTAGGTCTGTCGTTTATTGCCAGGCGCTCGTTCAGGTTTGGGCGGTAATAGTTTAAACCCCAAAGCACATAAAAAAGAATGTATATAGATGACAAAGTAATCAGAACAATTTTGCCGGCAGATTGAAATGAAATTTTTTTTGATACAAGCAGGATTACCAAAACGAAAGGAAGAACCAGAAGCAACAAATAGAAAATATCGTCGATTGAAAAGGGTAAATAACTGCTCAGTTGCGAAATAATTCCGGACATAAACGGATAGAATTTTTGAGAATAATAATGCTCCACAAAAGATGGGCTACGACTTAATAGTTCGGTGACAAGAAAAAGAAGCACTGCCACAAGAGGTAGTATTGGCCACTTTCTGAATCGTATCTTTCGAAGCTTTTTAAGCATTGTTTTTTTTACAAAGATAAGAGGCGATGCGAAAAATAATAAATAATTATTTTTTGTAAATAGACCTGCTGATTTGCTGACAATATGTTAAAAAATAAAATGCTTTTGCTAATATTGTGTTTAAGCTATTTAAAAAATTTAGAAAATGATTAAGGCTGTTTATGTTTTGCTATTGGTTGGGGGGCTGTTGGCAAATGGTTTTGTTTTTGGTGAGGGAGTAGGAAAAGGAGTGATGAAAATTCACAATAAAGCAATTACAATTGATACACATTGTGATACACCAATGGCTTTATTGGATGAAGAATTTGATATTGGTACCCGAAACAGTGCTCCAAAAAGCAGAGTTGATTTTCCGAGAATGCAGGAGGGTGGTTTGGATGCTATTTTTTTTGCAGCTTTTACAGGGCAAAAAGAAAGAACACCGGAGAATACAGAAAATGCATACCGGCTTGCACATCAAATGATTGATGAAACCTACAAGGTTTGTAACGAAAATAATAAAATGGCTGAAGTTGCCACTAAATCGGAAGATGTAATTCGGCTTGAAAAAAAGGGCAAACGTGCGATTTACATTGGTATGGAAAATGGATTTCCGATTGGAACCGACATTAACAGGGTACAGGAATTCTATGATAGAGGAGTGCGTTACATCACTTTGTGTCATTCGTCGAACAATGATATTTGCGATTCGTCGACCGATAAAAAAGGACCGGAACACAATGGATTAAGTGATTTTGGAAAAGAAGTTGTTCCAAAAATGAACGAACTTGGAATGTTGATTGATGTTTCGCATATTTCCGACAAATCATTTTTTGATGTTATAGAACTCAGCAAAACTCCGGTTTTTGCTTCACATTCCAGCATTCGGTCCATTGCTCATCACAATCGAAACTTCACCGACGACATGCTAAAAGCATTGGCTAAAAATGGCGGAGTTATTCAAATTTGTTTATTAGACGATTACATAAAAGATCCGGATACAACTACAGTTTATTTTCAGAAACAAAAAGAACTACGCTTAAAATACAATAAGTTCGAAACCATGACCGAAGCACAAAAAAAAGAGCTTCGTGCCGAGTGGAGAGATTTGTCGCTTAAATATCCCCAAAAACTACCTACTGTTGCCGATTGTGTAGATCACATCGATTATGTGAAAAACCTTGTGGGAATTGACTATGTTGGCATCGGATCTGACTTTGATGGCGGTGGTGGTTTGGATGGAGTTGCCGATGTAAGCGAGTTCCCAAATATTACCGACGAAATGTTAAAACGAGGCTATTCCGAGGAGGAAATTGATAAAGTATGGGGTGGAAACTTTTTAAGGGTATTTAAAGCGGTTGAGGCCTTCTCTCAAAAGTAAACGCTGGTAGTTTTTGGTATTTATTTACAAGAAGGGAATCAAGTTTTTAATCAAATAATTCCTCGTGGCTTGCCACGAGGTTTCCTTATATTCTCCCCTGAATTACAGGGGAGATGTCAGTCGAAAGACTGACAGAGGGGTGAAATAACGAAAATTCGGGTTTCAGCTGTTTTGCTGAAATAAAGTTGGCGTAATACCCCTTGGCTCTGCCAAGGGGTATTACGCCAACTTTAAGAATTTTCTTTATTTAAAAAGCTTGATTTTTTTATGCTTGTAAGTTGGGTAAATGTTAAAAGATTTTAAATCTTTTTTTTTTGTCTTATGTAGAGGAATTTTAAGTGTGAATCTTTCACTCCGGCAACACTATTTTTTTGCTTTTATTGTCTTTTATCATTTCAAAATTACACAATCAGAGTTATTAACAATTCCCGTGATGGGACAAATTAACAAGTAAAGAATAGATTGCCTATGTTTTATAGGCATTTGTGAATATCTTTTTCCGTAAGTAAACATTGTATTTGTTAATAAAATGTCGTAGTTTTCGAATGTTGTAACCAGAGAAAATTGGTATCGTCATAAAAAGAATTGTTGTTTTAGGGATATTTGTCTTGCTAATATCACTTCGGTGTAGTGCGCAACAAGATCCTATTTTAACCTCGTATATGTATAATGGTCAGGTCATAAATCCTGCCTATGCTGGTATATGGGAGAAAATTGGATTCACTACATTAGTAAGAAAACAGTGGGCTGGAATTAACCGTTCTCCGCTCACTGAATCAATTTCATTTCATTCACCTTTACGAAACGATGCAGTTGGTGTTGGTTTAAACATCATGAACGACCGCTTCGGTCTGGAAAACCGCTTAAGTGTTCTGGGAGATTATGCCTATGAGGTATATCTTTCGTCGAGAACCCGTATGCGTCTTGGGATTAAATTCGGTTTTGTAAATTACAAGAATCCGCTAACCGAATACAAATTATACCCGGATAATCAATACGACAGAGCTTTCGAGGAAGATGTTGATTTAAAATTTCTTCCAAATTTTGGCGTAGGAGTCTTTATTTATCAGGAAGATTTTTACATGGGATTCTCTGTTCCAAAAATTGTGGAAAACGATTTGAAAGAGAATTTTCACAATTATTCGACCAGCGCCGAGGTACGTACTATTTATCTGAATGGTGGATATGTTCTTCCCTTAGATCCATTGAATATTGTTGTTTTTAAACCCACACTTTTGGTGCGTGCAACCTGGGGAACACCTTTGCAATTTGATCTCGCAGCGAATTTTATGCTGCGTGAGAAACTTTGGCTTGGGGTAATGTACCGAACAGGAGCTGCCATGTGTTTTACCGGAAACTGGATGTTTAGCAATCATTTACGTGTGGGGTTTGCAATGGAGATAACCTACAACGAAATATATCCATATCAGAACGGGACCTTTGAATTTACGGTTGGGTATGATATTGACTTTTTTGGACGCAGTTATTTGAGAGCAAGATATTTCTAATTCTAAGAATATGGCAGAATTTACAAACCCGAAGGAAAATAAGTATTGAATAAAAAATTAAAGAAATGACAGGAATATAGAAATCTTTTAAACTACCTCTTTAATCAAAATTATTTAGGTGACTAAATTACAACATAACCAGACTTTTAAACTCGCCGTAATTCTTGCGGTGGGTATTGCTGTGTTTATGGGAGCTATTTCCGTAAATGGAAATAACCTGTTACCTAAAAACAACACTATACTTTCACAACTTCAGGAAAATAAGCCCGCCAACGACGATACCAATGGGCTTATTTGTCCTGAAGACATCTCAACATATACAGATATCAATTCATGCTCTTCAGTTATTAGCTCCGGATTAGATCTTGAAGATCCGGAAGGCATACTTAAACAACTCTCGTGGCACATGACGGGAGCAACCGAAGGCAGCTCTGGCAATAACGGCATGAATCAAATTGGCTCTTACTCCTTTAACGAGGGAACAACAGTAATCTCCTACAACGGTACCGATGTTTACAACAAACCAGTTTTCTGCACTTTCTCGGTTACTATTACTGATAATCAGGTTCCCAAATTTGTAAATCCTCTGAAAACCATAACGGTTGCAGCAAAAAAGGGAGATTGTGGTGCCGAGGTTATATGGTCGGTTCCAAGGGTAATTGATAATTGTAATTCATTTCAACAAATACACATTATCTGCTCTCACGAATCTGGAAGCTGGTTCCCGGTTGGCGAAACAAATGTTACTTACACTTTGGATGACGGAGTAGAAGGTGAGTATACCTTTTCCATTTTGGTTGTGGATAATGAAATCCCGGTTTTTGTGGCCCCGAATAGAAATAATGTTGTATTTGGAAACGCGGTTCCCGAGGCTTTTACTTCCTACCAGGAGTTTGAAAGGGCTGGAGGAATTGCCTCGGATAACTGTGCTATTGATGCAAAAAGTTTTCGATTTATTCGTGAAACCAGAACCGGAACAGTTAGTCCGTTTACGGTCACCCGGACATATCAGATTGCAGATGAAAACGGAAACATTACGAAGGTTGATCATCACATCCAGGTAGAGAGGGAAACAATTGGACTAAAATCGGGGCAAACAGATTTGACGGCCAGTAGCGGGAATTGGAGTAATACGGCGACCTGGGGAGGTGGTGCATTGCCTACTTCGGGCGACAATGTAACTATTCCAACAGGAGTGACGGTGACAGTTGACATTACCACAGCCGTATGTAATAACATCACCGTACAGAGTGGTGGAACATTGATCATATCTGGTTCGAATGCCCTGAGCGTATACGGCGACTGGAGCAACAGTGGCACCTTTACTCCCGGAACCGACGGAACCGTTGTTTTTACAGGTACTTCGGATGCTACGATTAGCGGAACAACTACTTTCGAGAATTTACAGGTAACAAAAGGAAGTATTTCAACCACCTTGAATATTACAGGAGATGTTACCGTTTCAAGCGGAGGATTATTAACAATTAACAGCGGACTTGTTGCCATTGCATCCGGAGGAAGTCTTGATTTGGCTTATAGTTCAGGTTTAACAATTCCTTCTATTGCAGGTTTTGAAGTGAATGGTGGAACTCTGTCTACCGGGAACTTTACGGTTACCAATAATGGATTAATTCGGGTGAACAGCGGAACTGCGACTTTTGGCATTAATTCAGGGAATACGGTGCATACACAAAACACCGGGGCTTTTATAGTTTCGAATGGCACGGTAAATATAGCCGGACGATTGGAAAGTACGGCAGATGGAATTCTAAACCCACCAGGTGTAAACTCGGGAATCACTATTTCAGGAGGAACGGTTACACTTTCTACTGCCGGCAATAATTTAAGTGGAGTAGGATCTCTCAATGTAAGCTCAAGCGGCGATTTCTATTTTACAGGTGGTACAATTGTTTTTCAATATCCAAGTACTGCATCAACCGAGCTCGATCTTGGATTGATTGACGGAACAGGTACCAAAAACATTTCAGGTGGCACTTTCCAGTTTGGTAATGCTTCAACTTCTTCCGGTTCGGTATTTGTATTAGATACTGATCTTCCCTTAAGCAATGTTACTTCGAGTGCTAATGCCGATCTATTTCTTAACAGTGACCTGGTCATTACAGGTACTTTATCACTTGATGCCAATACATCAATCGAGTTAAACGGCAACAGTCTCATAAAAGAAATATCAAGTGGTGGTACATATTCTTTTCCAATTGCAGACGGATCAGGAAATCCTGTAACAGTAAGTATTACGATAAGTGGGACTTTCGGAGGTAATGCATCAATTGAAGTAACTACTACTGATAATGATCATCCAAACAATGTGAGTTCTTCAAATTATTTGAATCAATACTGGACAATTACATTAAATGATATTTCCAATCCGAATTACAGTATTTCTGCACAGTACCAAAACTCTGACATTATCGGTTCCGAATCAGAAATAGCAATGGGTATTTGGTATGGAAGTTTACCCTGGGATAAATACGGAGCAGTTATCTCTGGTTCAAATACGCTTACCGCGAGTGGAATAACTGCATCAACCATTGATTTTACAGGAATTACCCTGGATGCGCCAACTGTAATCATCAATGGAGGAAATGCCAGTGAAACCATTTGCGATGGTTCATCGGTTACTTTAACAGCTGTGCCAACAGGAGATCCGGGATGGACGTATTCATGGAATCCAACAAGCGGATTAAGTGCATCAGATATTGCCAGTCCTTCAGCCAGCCCGTCAACAACTACAACCTACACTGTAACCGTAACTGATGGCAATGGATTTACGGCAACCGATGATATTCAGGTAATTGTTGATCCAATTCCGGATGTTGTGGCAACGCCAAATTCCGAAGTAATCTGTTCGGGAACCGCAACAGGTATTTCGTTTTCAGGTAGCGTATCAGGAACCACTTTTAGTTGGACAGTTAGTCAGTCAGGTGCATCCGGAGCGAGCGCAGGTAGTGGCAATTCTATTTCTCAAATGCTGACGACCACGGGTTCTGCATCGGGAACGGTAACATACACTGTTACACCAAGCGCAAACGGATGCGATGGAACCCCACTTGATGTTGTGGTCACAGTTCATCCTATTCCAAATGTAGTTGCTACTCCGGGCTCAGAAACAGTTTGCTCAGGAAATGCACCCAACATTAATTTCACAAGTTCTGTATCCGGAACTACTTTTAACTGGACAGTAAGTCAGTCAGGAGCATCAGGAGCAAGTGCTGGTAGCGGTAGTTCAATTTCTCAACCTTTAACCGCTACGGGTTCTTCTTCGGGAACAGTAATATATACCGTTACACCGAGTTCAAATGGATGTGACGGAACGCCGGTTGATGTTGTGGTTACGGTTAATCCCATTCCAAATGTAGTTGCAACCCCAGGTTCAGAGACAATTTGTTCCGGAAATGCACCCAACATTAATTTAACAAGTACTGTGGCTGGAACTTCCTTTAACTGGACAGTAAGTCAGTCAGGAGCATCGGGAGCAAGTGCCGGTAGCGGTAATTCTATTTCTCAAATTTTAATGACTACGGGTTCTTCTTCGGGAACGATAACTTATACTGTTACACCAAGCGCAAACGGATGCGATGGAACGCCAGTTGATGTTGTGGTCACAGTTAATCCTGTTCCAAATGTTGTTGCGACTCCGGCGTCGGAGACAGTTTGTTCTGGAAATGCGTCTAATATTAGTTTATCCGGTTCTGTGGCCGGAACTACTTTTAGCTGGATAGTGAATCAATCGGGAGCAACAGGTGCAAGTGCAGGCAGTGGAACTACGATATCTCACACTTTAACAGCTACTGGTTCATCAACAGGCACCGTAACATACACAGTAACACCGAGTGCCAATGGATGCAATGGAATACCTGTTGATATTGTGGTTACAGTATATCCACCCCTTACGCCACCTACTATCTCATCGGCACAAAATATTTGTTACAACACTACTCCACAAGCATTGGTTGGAACAGCGGCAACCGGTGGAAGCGGTTCTTATACTTACCAATGGCAAAGTAGCCCGAATGGAACCGATAGTTGGACCAACGTTGGAACAAATAACCTGGTTTATACGCCACCTGTTTTAACATCCACAACCTTTTATCAGTTAGTGGTTACCGATTTATGCGGTACGGAATACAGCAATGTAATTGAAATTAATGTTGCACCTGAGCTAACAGCAAGTGGTGCAGCCACTGCAATTTTATGTAATGGTGGTTCGTCAACAGTAACATTAAGCGCAAATGGCGGAACTCCTCCTTATGAATACACATTTAACGGAGTACCTGATGCAGATGGCATAATCTCAAATGTAACAGCAGGAACATATAACTGGAGTGTTACCGATGCACGCAACTGTGGCCCTGTTTCCGGAACTATCGATATCACTGAGCCTACTCTTGTGACAGCTACAATTGCAATAACCGACCAGATTGACTGCAACGGACAAACCGGGGAGGTTGCTATTACTGCTTCGGGCGGTACAACTCCTTACGAATATACTTTTAATGGAGTAACACAAAGCAGTAATGTATTCACCGGAATCCTGGCCGGAATAAATCTTACATGGAGTGTGCGCGATGCGAACGGTTGCGAATTTATTGCTGGTGCCCCGGTTGATATGATTGCACCTGATGTACTTACAGCCACAGCAGTTGCTACCGATGTATTGTGTAACGGTGGCAATACCGGATCAATTGAATTAACTGTTACGGGTGGAACAACACCATATACCTTCGCCTGGAACAACGGGGCAGGAACAGGCGAAGATCCTTCAGGTTTGGTTGCCAACACTTATACGGTAGTTGTTAGCGATGCAAATGGATGTTCCATAAGTACTTCGGCTACCGTGGATGAACCAGCTGCCTTATCCGCTTCAATTGATGCCACTTCAATTCTGTGTTATGGTGAAACCTCCGATATTCAAATTAATGTAGGTGGCGGAACACCTCCGTATCTCTATACTTTTGATGGTGTTTCTAACGGTACCGGTACATTTACCGGAATAAGTGCTGCCAATGGAATTGTCTGGCAGGTGGAAGATGCCAACGGGTGTATATTCTCCGATACATATGATGTGGTTGAGCCTACCGATATTGTGATTACTGATATTTCTGCTACCGACACTGAAATATGTGAAGGAGAAAACATTGAACTTTCTTCTTCTGCAACCGGCGGAACCGGCACTTTAAGATACAACTGGACCGGCCCAAATGGATATACAGCCAATAATGCTCAGAATCCAACCATTTTAAGTGCAGATGTTTTATTCAATGGAACTTACACCCTGACTGTAACCGATGCCAACAACTGTTCGAAAAATACAAGCATTGATATTACAGTTCATCCGTCTCCAACTGTTAATCCTATTGCCGACATAGAAGATTGCCATGATGTTTCCATTAGTGCTATTACGATTACCGGAAGCAATGCCGATGACTTTAGCTGGACTATCGATATTGACTCCATTTGGACAAATGGTGCCAGCGGAACGGGTAATATTCCCGCATTTACAACGAACAATGGTGGAAATACACCTGTAACAGCAACCGTAACAGTAACGCCTCTTTATACCGGCCAAGGGTGTTCCGGAGTACCAGAAACGTTTACAATTACAGTAAATCCTGAACCTGTATTAACCATTACCAACAATACCCCGATTTTGTGTGACAACGGAATTACCAGTATTGTGCTTAGCAGTAACGTATCGGGTACTACTTTTAATTGGTCGGGAAATGATGGTAGTTCAGGAACTAGCAGTATTATTGAAGAAAATATCTCAGGAAACGTAACATACACGATTACGCCAACAGCAAACGGTTGTAATGGTGAGTCGTTTACAACCGACGTTCTTGTAATTTCCACCAGTTATGATCTGGAAGTTAATCCAACAAGCTCTCCGGCACCCAATTACTGCCAGGGCGAGGATTTCTCCATCAATTTTCGAGCAAGTTCTTCAGGTTCCGGTTCGGGAAATACAGGAGGATGGCGTCGAACAGAGTATCAGTGGTTTACACAATTTATGTGGACAGTCGATAATCCGAATGTGGTGGCTATAACAAGCGGAGGGCCTATTGGAAATGGAACAGTTAGTAACCCGGATGCATTAACAAATCTAACACTACCATTAATAAATACAACCAATGTGGTTCAAACCGCAACCATTTCCATTACTCCCTGGTCGTATTACCGTGAAAGAAGTTGTTTCTTTATATGGTGTGATCCCTGGCCTTCAAGCTGGACACAACAGTGTGCCGGCGATGCCTACGAAATTACAATAACGGTTCAACCCTTTGCTATTGAATGCCCGGCAGATATTACTGTAGATACCGATCCGGGAGAATGCGATGCAACTTTAATACCTGCAGCACCAACCATTACCTGTGATCCGGGTTCTAATCTAACCTGGAGTATGACGGGAGCAACAACTGACTCGGGCAGCGGTAACATCAGCAGTTATGATTTTCCAAGCGGTACAACTACAGTTACTTACCGGGCAACTGAAAGTGGCGTGCCATCAAACTACAGAGAATGTAGCTTTAATGTAATTGTAACTGATAATGAGGCACCGGTTGTAGCAAATTGCCAGGCAGATATTAACCAAACCATGAGTTCGGTGGTTTGTGGGGATACCGTAACCTTTACCGACCCTACCTTTACCGACAATTGCGATGGTGTGCTAGTTGCTACCCGCACCGATGGTACCGGATTAAACAGTGGTGATGTTTTCCCGGTGGGTACCACTACTCTTACCTGGTATGCCGTTGATGCCGCCGGAAATGATACTACCTGTAGTTTTGATGTTACTATTCTGCCTGATGGAAGTGGACCGGATATCGCATGTGTTGGAAACCAGGCCGAATGTGCTCCTTATGGCGGAACGTATTTGAAAACCGGTACCGACTGGAATGCTTCGGCATCGGATAATTGTCCCGGTGTAATTAGCCTGACCTACAACTTAATCGGGGCAACTTCAGGTACAGGAAGTTCTTTAAACAATGTTCATTTTAATGTAGGTACAACAACCGTTGAATGGACCGCAACCGATATTAATGGGAACAGTTCAGTTTGTTCTTTCGATGTGGTTGTAGAAGAGGTACCGGGCATGGTGTTGGATCCGCTTGATGTTTCAACTTGTTTAAATGGTACAGCAACTTTTACCGCTTCTGCAGAAGGCACAGCAGCTCTTAGTTATCAGTGGCGTTTTAATGGTACAGATATTCCACTGGCGACAGATACTTTCTTAACCATAACCAATGTGCAGGCTTCAGATGCCGGAAATTATGATGTAGTGGTTACCAACAGTTGCGGAATAGTAACTTCTACAAGTGCCGCTTTAACTGTTTCAAGCCCGCCGGTAATTTCTACCCAACCTGCCAGCCAAACTGATTGCGAAGGTGAAAGTGTTATGTTTACTGTCGCAGTAAGTGGCGGAGAAGCACCTTATGTTTACGTATGGGAAATGCGACCAACTTCAACTGATGCCTGGGTGAGTGCCACAACAGTTGGAAATATTGCTGTTACTGATAATTTGATGACAGTGTCAAATATCGGAGATATGAATAATCCAAATCAGGCACAGTATCGTGTAATTGTTGCCGATTTTTGCGGAAATCAAGATACATCAACCGTTGCAACATTAACAGTTAATCAGGTTGTTGTTCCGGCAATAATCGATTCTGTAACGGTTTGCCAGGATGGAGCTGCAACATTTAGTGTCCTGACTTCAGGAAGCATTCCTGTTTCCTATCAGTGGCAACAAGAAGGCGTTTCAATTTCTGACAATGCCGTTTTTTCGGGAACTACAACACAAACCCTTACAATTACCGATGCACAGGTAAGCGAGAATGGCACTTATTCGGTTCTGGTAACTTTTAACATTACCCAACCGAATAATAATGGAGCGGGTGTTACTACTTGTGTTTCTTCTTCAGTTGACATTGGAGAACTGATTGTGGATGAAGGGCCTGATATCGACGCCGATATACCTGCGCAAACCATTTGTCCGGGCGATGCCATTGCTGAAATAACGCTAAGCAATTTAAACGGAACACCCGGTACTACTTATTCGTGGACCAGGGACAACACAGGAGTATTAACAGGAATGCCGGCTAGCGGTGCAGGAAATACCATTAATGGCACACTGAACAGCCTTACTCCGGGAAGCATGGTTACAACAACATTTACCATTACCGCTACAACACCCAATAGTTGTTTTTCAACTTCAACGCTTACGGTTACTGTTGGCGATACCATTGCTCCAACCATAACTACCTGTCCGGCTGATATTATTGTTAGTACTGATCCGGTAAGTTGCGATGCGACAGTGACTTATTCAACTCCGACTTTCGATGATAATTGCGACGGTGCTGGATTAACCGGAACATTATCAGAAGGTTTAGCACCGGGAAGTACATTTCCTGTTGGAACAACAAGCCTAAAATATGTTTATACAGATGCCGCCGGTAATGTATCTGATACCTGTTTTATTGATGTAACAGTTGAAGACAATGAAAATCCGACAGCGCTCTGTCAGAACATTACGCTTCAACTCGATGCTGCGGGTTCTGCAAGCATTACTCCTTCCGACATTGATAATGCTTCTTTCGACGGCTGTGGTCTGGACAGTTTAAGAATCGATATTTCTTCTTTCGATTGTACCGATATCGGACCAATTATGGTGACTTTAACCGCAGTTGATTTATCGGGTAACGAAGCCAGTTGTATTGCCACGGTTACAGTGGCCGATACAATTAGCCCAACAGCAGTTTGCCGGGATATTACGGTTTACCTTGATGGAAGTGGAGCTGCTACCATTTCGGGTGCTGATATCGATAACGGAAGTTCTGATAATTGTGGAATTAACACGATGACCGCTTCGATGACCAGTTTCGATTGCACACATATTGGTTCGCCGCAGACCGTGACTTTAACTATTGACGATGTAAACGGAAATATCGGTTCGTGCAACGCTGTTGTAACCGTGGCCGACACGCTGCCACCAACAGCCATTTGCCGGGATATAACCGTACAGCTTGATGCCACAGGATCGGCTACAATTACTGCAAACGATATAAATAACGGAAGTATCGACAATTGTGGAATTAATACCATGTACATTTCAGAAAACAGTTTTGATTG
The DNA here is from genome assembly GCF_963675585.1 of uncultured Draconibacterium sp. NCBI lineage: Bacteria > Pseudomonadati > Bacteroidota > Bacteroidia > Marinilabiliales > Prolixibacteraceae > Draconibacterium > uncultured Draconibacterium sp. The sequence continues at coordinate 3,993,391 of NZ_OY776414.1, read as the reverse complement.
TACCAATGTTGGATCAAATACAGTTACTTTAACCGTAGAAGATGTTTACGGAAACAGTGCTAACTGCAATACAACGGTTACTGTTGAAGACACAGAAAAACCTGTTGCCATCTGCCGCGATATAACCATTCAGTTGGATGCTGCCGGCCTGGCCAGTATTGTTGCTGCGGATGTGGATAACGGCAGTACCGATAATTGCGGAGTACCAACACTTTCAGTAACTCCTAACAATTTTAACTGTACAAATCTTGGCGCCAATATAGTTACTTTAACTGCAACCGATACCTACGGAAACGACTCAATATGCCAGGCTATTGTAACCGTTTCCGACGATAATTTCCCGGTAAATATTACTGCTACTGTTTCACAAACTGAAATATTCTGTAACGGCGAATTGGCTGATGTTACAATCTCTGTTATCGGTGGGGTAGGAACCCTGACTTATACGTTTAATGGTAATTCTCAGGCAACAAATACCTTTAGCGGAATTGCTGCCGGAACTTACACATGGAGTGTAGAAGACCCGTTTAGCTGTGGCGATACTTCAGGAACATTTGAGGTAGTTGAACCCGATGCAATAACTGCAAGCATTGATGCTTCCGATGTGGATTGCTCAACCGGGAACGATGGTGTTATTCGTATTATTAATAACCAGGGAGGCTCGGGAGATTACGAATTTACAATTGATGGCTGGACAACATCGCAAGCTGACTCTGTTTTCCCTGGATTGTCGCCGGGCATTTACAATGTGCAGATGCGCGATGCCAATGCAACCTGGTGTGTTGCCGTTTTGGATGCTGCCCTTGAAATAATTATCCTTTCGGCCGATGTAACCTCTACCGATATTAGTTGTTACGGATTAAACGAAGGTACCATTACGGTTTCAAATCCTGATGGTGGTTCGGGCAATTATCAATATACCATCGATGGTGGAACAAACTGGACTCCTGCCACTACGGGCGACTTTACTTACTCTAATTTGCCTGCCGACACTTTTGATGTCCGTGTTAGGGATGCCAACGATATTACCTGCGTTATTCCTTTAGACACCGCATTAATTATAATACAGCCCGACAGCCTTTTTGCTGACCTCGATTCAACAAACATAACTTGTTTTGGTGCCGGTAACGGAACAATTTCTCTTACCAATCCAGCGGGTGGTTCAGGAACTTATGAATACACGGTTAATGGAGGAGTTTCGTGGGAGAATACAGGAGATTACAATTCGCTTGCTCCCGGAACTTACGATGTTCGTATCCGTGATGCCAATAATCCAAGCTGCGAAAGAACCTTGGATGGTGCACTTGTTTTAACCGAGCCTCCGGTGATGACGGCTACCGTTGATTCTTCGAATATTTCCTGTAATGGATTTAACGATGGCGAAATTATCATTCTGAACCCAACCGGTGGTTACGGTACTTATGAATTTTCAATTGACGGAGGAACATCGTGGCAGGATAGTATTTCATTCCTGAACCTTTACGCCGGAATCTACGATGTAAGGATGAGGGATTTAGCAGATACCACCTGCGAAATGTCGCTTGATCCTGCGCTTGAATTAAGCGAACCACCAGCCATGACTATTGCCTCGCAACCAACAGATATTACCGATTGTTACGGAACAACGGTAAGCTTTGGCGTACTACCAAACGGTGGTGCCGGTACTATTTCTTACGAATGGCAGTACATGAGACCGGCCGAATCGGTATTTACCACTATTGCTGGTCAGGTTTCAGATTCTTTACACGTCGCAAATATCGGAGATGCTAATTCTCCGAACGGAACACAATACCGGGTTATTGTTTCTGATAATTGTTCGTCTTTAATTTCAGATACAGTGACTTTGACTGTAAACGAAATTGTATTTGTAAGCCCCGACACGCTTGATAAAGAAATTTGTGAAGGTCAGGATTATTCGCTTCAGGTAACAACCTCCGGAGAAACACCAACAAATTACCAGTGGCAGATCGATACTACGGGTAGTTGGGTTAACCTGGCCAACAATTCGATTATCTCGGGAGTGAATACGGATCAGTTAACAATTACCGGGGCATCGCCGAGTGAAACAGGGCAGTACCGCGTTGTGGTAACTTTCCCGTCCTCGGGTATCGGCTGCGATTTAAGCAGCGAATCATTTGTTCGAAACCTCACTGTACATCCTTTGCCGCTTGTTGATACTACTACTGACATGGTGGTTTGTAACGGCAACATGGTTCCACAGATTACATTTACAGGAACCGCAACATCATACGACTGGATTAACAGTAATACCGGAATAGGACTTGCAGCCAGCGGAACCGGAGATATTTCAACTTTTTTAGCAGTGAACAATGATACAGTTCCGGTTTCAGCAAGTATTGTTGTTACACCGCGTGGTTTATACTGCGATGGTTTACCTGATACTTTCAACATTACCATCAATCCAACACCGGAAGTCATTCCTCCGGTTAATGTTATCTTCTGCGATGGATTTCTTTCTGATCCCTACCCGCTAACAGGAATTCCTGCGGCTACCGTTTTTAATATTACCGGTGGTGCATCCATCGGTTTAGCCGATGTAACAAATGTTTCTGAAATTCCTTCATTCCTGCCAATTGCCGGAACAGCTACACTTACTGTTACTCCAGTTTACGAAGGTTGTGCGGGAACTCCCGAAACGTTTAATGTATTGGTGGTTGAGTCGCCAACAGCAACAATTACAGGAGGCGATACCGTTTGTCAGGGAGCTTTGGCTGCTTCTCTGATCTTTCAAAGCACATCGGATTATCCCGTTCAGGCTACATACACCGTGAACGATATTGACACAAATGTGGTTACCATACCATTTGCAACTCCTGTTCAGGTTCCTGTACCAACAAATGTTCCGGGCGATTTCGATTATGTATTAATCAGTGTGCGGTATATTTCAGAACCTTTCTGTTCAAATCCGGATGTGAGAGACACAGCAAGGGTTACTGTTATTGAACCTCCTGTACCAACTATTTCAGGTCCCAGTAGTATATGTGCTCTAACCGGGGGCCATATTTACACCACTGAGCCCGGAATGACCAATTATGTTTGGAATATCTCTGCGGGGGGGACTATAACAGCAGGGGGTAACGCAACCAGTGATTCAGTTATCGTTACATGGAATACCTCAGGCAATAAAAACGTGAGTGTAAGGTATACAGATAACAATGCCTGCTCGGCTACCCTTCCAACCATATTCCCGGTTACAGTTTATGCCGTTCCTGTGCCAACCATTACTGGGGCTGGTAACGTTTGTGAAGATGAAGTGGTGGTGTATACCACTCAATCGGGCATGACAAATTATACCTGGATGGTGGCGGGAGGTACCATAACAGCAGGAGGAGGAAGTGGTAATAACACAGTTACAGTTGCCTGGGATACTGCAGGTGTACAAAATATTAGTGTAAATTACGAAAATGCCAACGGGTGTGTTGCCGACAGCGCAACTCTGAGCATAACCCAGCGCAATATTACTGTTAATCCGGAACCGGAACCTTCACTTGCAGGAGTTGATACTGCCTGTACCGGAACAGAACATATTTACACCACTGAACCCGGAATGTCGAGTTATGTATGGACTGTTTCCGCCGGAGGAAACATCGTATCAGGCGGTACTTTCAGCGACAACACAGCAACAGTTCGATGGAATGTTGACGGAAGTCAGTCGGTAAGTGTTAACTACACCGATCTTTCAGGGTGTGTAGCTTCTGTAGACTCAACTTTGCAGGTTACAGTGCATCAATCTCCCGACCCAACCATCACCGGACCCGATATTATTTGTTCAGGTTCGTCCAATTCAATTTATCGCACCGAATCCGGCATGACAGGCTATCAGTGGGTAATTGTTTCAGGTGATGGAACAATAACATCGGGTGCCAACGACAGTGTAGTTTATATAACCTGGAACTCCGTAGGAAGTCATACCATAAGTGTTGATTATACCAACGAAAATAATTGTAATGCTATAACTCCAACCGAATTGGAAGTAGTGGCAGTTGATGAGGTGGTACCTACCATTACCGGTGTGCAGAGCGTGTGCGAAGGAACAACCGGTAGCTATTCTACCGAATCGGGAATGTTAAGTTACAATTGGGTTGTGGTAGGCGGAACAATAACTGCAGGAGGAGGCTCAGCAAGTAACTCAGCTACTATTCTTTGGGATTCAGCAGGTGTGCAAACGGTGAGTGTCGATTATTTAAGCATCAACGGGTGTAATTCAATTGTTACCGATCACAATGTAACTGTTGATCCTATGCCGCATCCAACCATAAGCGGATCAACAAGTGTATGTCTCGATACCATTCTTTATACTTACACCACCGAACCGGGAATGACCAACTATCAATGGATTTATTCGGCAGGAGCTATCGTTATAGGTGGTGGAACTTCAACCGACGATTATATTGATATTCAATGGAATGTTTTAGGAACGCAGAGTGTGAGTGTAAATTACACCAATCCGAACGGTTGCCGGGCAACTTCTGCAAGTATACAAAATGTGGTAGTAAATGAACTTACTCCGGTCACCTGTCCGCCCGATACAACCTTCTGTGTAAATGTTAGTCCGGTAACACTGGTTGAGGGGTCTCCTGCAGGCGGAACATTTTCAGGTACCGGTGTAACAGGAAATATTTTTGATCCTGCTGCTGCAGGTGTTGGAATGCACACCATTGCTTACATGTATACCAACGATAGTTCATGTGTGAGCACCTGTTTCTTTAATATAAGGGTTGATCCCCAACCTATTGCTGCCGACCAGTATATTACTATCTGTAGTGGAAGTGAACTTAACTTTAACCTGAATGATGTTGTGCCTGATGCTGATTTTGTTTGGACTGCCTACGATAACTCATCAGGTACTTCTGTGTCAGGATTTAACGATTGTCTGACTTCATGTGATACTCTTATTACTGATATACTGATTAACTCTAGTGCAGCAGATCCGGGGTCGTCGAATGGAACAGCAGGTACCGTTGTTTACCAGGTTACAGCTACACATAATGGTTGTGGCGGAACATTTGATTTGGTAGTGACTGTTGAACCCGATGCAGAAACTTTTTATCTGACCTGGAACTCGAATTTTGTAGAAGACTTTATAGAAGTTTGTGCCGGTGCTGAAGCCCTGAGTGATAATGATATTGAAATTTTGGACGCAAGCGATAACCTGGTTGGCTACAGCCGGCTTCCTGCATCATGGAATCCTACGTTTCTTTACGGGCCAACTTCTGAAGGACCTTGGACAACTGCTCCGGGGTATAATAATTATACTTCCTATTACCAGTGGGTGGTAGATTTTTCAGTAAACGACAGATTGGGATACCATTATTTTATTGTTGAGATTACAGATCCGAATACGGGATGTATTAAAATTAGTGAACCAGCTATACTCAACATTGTGTCTTCATTGGTTGTGGAAGCTGATGGCCCTGATTTTCTTTGCTCATCATCTGCTCCAACTGCACATACACTAACAGGAGCTTATGTGGGTGGATTAATAAGCAGTCCGCCGGTACGTGGATCCTGGTCGATTACCGGAATTAATCCTGCAAATGGTGGTAATAACGGATCGCTAAGCTCTACCAGTGCTACAACCGATCCTGCAAATGTTACCTATACACTACCAGCCAATTACGTAGGCGAAGTAACCTTAACACTTACCTCCAGCGATCCGGATGGAAGTGGTGAGTGTGTACCACTGAAAGATACCAGAACAATAAATGTATTACCTCAAAATTCATTTGAAGGATGTCTTGATCCGCTGGAATGGACACAGAGTGGTTCCTCGGGTAACAACGGATATATTGACGATGGAGAATCTCCATGTTTAACAACGGTTGTAGGAAGTGATAACGGCACAGGTTCCTATGGAATTTTTGGTATTTCGCATTGCTCGGGAGATGGTTATTTAACTTTCGACTGGTATTTTAAGGCACCGCCTGAAGAGATCATCTGGCATCAGGAAGACCAACAGGAAGGTTATAACAGTGGAAGCAGTATGATCGTTTCTGCACCTTCAAACCTCTCAGCAGGCGATTTGATAATTGTAACCATTCATGTAAACGACAACACAACTGTAACTTCACTTCCTTCAGGCTTTAGTGCTGTTTCGGCAAATGGCAGCAGCACAAACGGAAATGTTACGGTAGCATCGTTTTACAAAATTGCAGATGGTACCGAAGGAACATTAACATTTGGTACTACCGGAAATGTGAGCAGCAACGACCGGATTTATTCAAGCCGTGTAACCGGCCATAATCAGAGTAATCCGATTGGTAATTCTGCTGGTGTTCAGGCTTACCTTACTTATCCTGCAGAGGGATACATGAATATTACCATGCCATCGGTAAATGCGGGTTCAGCCAACTCCATGCTAGTTTCGGCACTTGCCATTGAGATTAGCGGAACCAGCAGCGATGATGTGGAATTTATTAACTCTCCGCTGGGTTCAGCTACAATGTACTACGAGGATTATGAAACTACTGCAAGGGTGGCAAAAGAACTATTGTCAAGTGCAGGAGCAACTGGAACAAGGACATTTTCATGGCCAAGTTATAATTCCAGAAACAGAAGGAATATGTATGTTGGGGCTCAAATGTTTCTCATTAATCCGGCAACTCCCGATGTTGATGCCGCTTATTATCTTGTTGGTGGTATTCCTGTTCTTTTGGGTAATCAAGATGGAGATAACGGAACCATCTCTGTTCCTGTAACCGCTGGCGAAGAAATAGCATTTGCCGTTGAAACACAGAAAAATACCGGAGGCCCCGGCGAATTAATAATTTATAACCTCGATGTACCTAACGATCCTCCTGTGGTTTCAGGTGATACACTCATTGAATATGCCGAGTGTCAGCTGGCCGGATTTGACCCGGATACTGCATTTACCGGGCCTGCTGTATTCGACGACTGCGATACCTTTAGCATACAAACCGGATACCCAACAACCACTGCAATAATTAGCAATGGATGTGAGAACTCGCAAATCAGGACATGGGTGTATGTCGACGACTGCGGCCAGGAATCGGAAGCATTCTCCCAGCGTGTCGTATGGACTATTATAGATCCCATACAGCTGACCTGCCCGCCAAGCGACACACTGGGTGCGTGTACCGACCCGGCAGATGTTGAGGCTGCGTACAATATTTGGGCTGCCGGATTTTTGTCGCCAACCGGTGGCTGCGGAACAGTTACTGATAACCTCAATGAATTACCGGTTTATACCGATTTGAGTTGTGGAGGACAAATTTCATTTACCTTAATGGTTTCCGACGACTGCGGCCAGGTGGATTCCTGTACTTCGCACTTTGTAATTAATGCCGCTGAAGATTTGAGTATTACCTGCCCGGCCGATACCTTATTGCCGGCTTGCACCGACACCGCCGACATCCGGCTGGCCTACGAACAATGGATTAGCGAATTTACACATGCAGGAGGCTGTTCAACGGTTACAACAAACATCGACTCTATTCCTGCTCTTCCGGATTTAAGCTGCGGTGGCGAAATTGAATTCCGCTACGTGGTGAATCTGGGATCGCCAAGCTGTCCAAACAGTATTGACTGTTATGCCACCTTTGGTGTAGAAACTCCGGTTGATCTGGAAGTTGTTGTTTCTCCCGATGCTTCATTGCCATTGTGTTCCGATACGGCATCAATACGTGCAGCTTATAATACCTGGGTGGCAGGATTTTTAACCTCTGGCGGTTGCGATGTGCAAACCAATATTGACTCTGTACCCGCTTTGCCCGACCTCACCTGTGGTGGCTCCATAAGTTTTGTGTTCAGGGCACGGAATGGTGCTGACAAATGTGTTGATTCGGCAGTGGATTCATCCAGTTTTGAAGTATTTGCACCACCACCATTGGTGCTCACTTGCCCGTCGGACCCAAACCTACCGGGCTGTGCCGGTGCCATTGCTATCACAAATGCCTATAACAACTGGATCGATTCTTTCCGTGTTTCAGGAGCTTGCGATGTAACAACAAATATCGACTCTATTCCTCCTCTTGGTGATTTGTTGTGCGATGGACAGCTTTCATTCACTTTTATTGCAACAAGTGGTGGCGATGTGTGCTATCAAACCGATACCTGTACTTCTACATTTACAATTGGAGGGGCAGATAACCTGGTGGTCAGTTGCCCGCCCGACACAACAGTAATTGGTTGTTCTGCTGCTGAGGTTCAGAATATATTCGATGCCTGGATTGATAGCTTTACATACACCGGTGGTTGTAATGTCTCTGCTTCCGACTTAACAATCTATACTCCGCCTGTAACTTGCGGCGGTACCTTACGCGTAGATTTTGTAGTTAGCGACGAATGTGGGCAGGCCGACAGTTGTTCTGCTGAATTTACAGTTGAAGCTCCACCTCTGTCTATCCAGGTGCCAAAAGATACATTATTAGACGCTTGTTCCAATCAGTTGGATGTTGATATAGCGTTTGCCAGTTGGATAAGTGGCTTTGGGCATACCGGAGGTTGTAATGTACTTGTAACCGATACTTCTCTGTTTTTTCCGCCTGATATTTGTGGGGGCGAAATTATTGTAAACTATTCAGCTTCTGATGCCTGTGGGCAGGTAAAAAACGGTTCGGCTTTCTTTGCCATTGATATTCCGAAAAACGTTGAGTTAAACCCGTCGTTTACCGTGCCTGCCAATACCACAGCTTATACCGATGCAGTTTGTGTAGCAGATACTTCGCCTTCGGCAACCGGTTGGCCTACCGATTTGTACGACAACTGCACACAAGACAGCCTGGTTATAACCTATACCGACAGCGTAGTGCCTGGTTTGTGTACCGGAGCATACGTAGTGTACAGGTTCTGGACAGTGACCGATAATTGCTTAAACGACACTACCCAACTTCAGGTAATTGATGTTACCGATACCATTCCTCCGCTTATTGTTTGCCCGGCCGATGCATCAGAATATACCGATCCGAGCCAGTGTTATAAAACCGGCATGGATATGGGAATTGCCACAGCCACCGATAACTGTACTCCGCAAGCTTCAATAGTTATTACAAACGATGCTCCGGTTCAACTGCCTGTAGGAACTACAGTGGTAACCTGGACAGCCACCGATGATTGCGGAAACGTTTCAAGTTGTACGCAGTTGGTAACTATTGTCGATACTATTCCTCCGAATATTGATATAAATGGTTGTCAGGATGTTACTGAAACAGCTGCTCCTAATAACTGTTCGAAGGTACCGGATACCATGCTCGATCCGGTTTATTTAGATGATTGCTGGCCTTTAGATTCGCTGGTTTTAACTTATACTGTTACCGGAGCGACAATTGCAAGCGGAACGGGGTCGGCAGCAGTAGTCGATTACAACGTTGGTGTTTCTTATGTTACTTATGTGGTAACTGATCCGGATGGGCTTCAGGATTCGTGTTCGTTTACCGTTACAATTGTTGACGTTACACCTCCCGGAATTAACATTGGTGGTTGTGTGGATGTGAGTGATACTGCGGCAGCAAACAACTGTTCTAAAATACCGGCTACAATTGCCGACCCAACATACTCTGATGATTGCTGGCCGGTTGATTCGCTGGTTTTAACCTGGACAATGACCGGAGCCACCACGGGTGCCGGCAATGGTTCGGTAGCTGGCGAAACCTTTAATGTTGGACTTACTACTGTTCAGTATGTTGTTACCGATCCGGATGGAAACAGCGATTCGTGTTCGTTTACTGTGCGAATTATTGACATAACTGCTCCGGGAATTGATATTGGCGGCTGTGTGGATGTTAGCGGCACTATGGATGCAAGCAATTGTTATGCAATTCCACCCGCAATTACCGACCCTACTTTCTCGGATGCTTGTTGGCCTCTTGATTCGCTGGTTTTAAGCTTCAGGATAGAAAACGGAGCCTGGGATACAACCGGTCTTGGTTATGTTTCCGGACTTTTATTCCCTGTTGGAACAAATACGGTATGGTACATAGTAACCGACCCCGATGGAAATGCCGACAGTTGTTCGTTTACCGTAGAAATGCTACGCGACGAGATTCAGTGGACAGCAATAACATGTCCTCCGGGTTATGTAAGTGCAACGCTGGGCCCAACTTCTTGCGATACCCTGCTAACTTTGCCTCCACCTGCTGTAAGTGATTTTTGTGTAACGGCTACTTATACCATTACTAATGATTATAACGGATTGTCAACTATTACAAACGAAGCTTTTGTTGCCGGCATTACAGAGGTGAACTGGACGATAAGCGATAACTCGGGTAACGATACTACCTGTACCGTTTATGTTGAGGTTGATGGTATTCAGTTGCCTTCAATTACTTGTCCGCCAAACGTTAGCGGAACTATGGATGCCAGTGATTGTTATGCTATCCCGCCAGTTATAGATCCTCCGGTATACTCGGCTCCATGTTGGGATACCGATTCGCTGGATTTAAGTTTCAGGATAGAAAACGGAGCCTGGGATACTACCGGAGTTGGTGAAGTAAATGGTTTAAACTTACCTGTTGGAACCAATACGGTTTGGTACATTATAACCGATCCCGATGGAAATGCCGACAGTTGTTCGTTTACGGTAGAAATGTTCCGCGATGAGATTCAATGGACAGCAATCACTTGTCCATCCGATCCGGCACCAATTGTACTTGGCCCAACCGAGTGTGAAAGGGCTATTTCTCTTGACCCGCCTACTGTGAGTGATTATTGTGTTACTGCAACTTATACAATTACAAACGATTTTAACGGACTATCGACCATTACCAACGAACTGTTCCCTACAGGTATTACTGAGGTAAACTGGACGATAAGCGATAATTCAGGGAACGACTCAATTTGTACAGTGTATGTTGATATAAGTGGTGTTCAGCTGCCAACAATTGCTTGTCCGCCCAATGTTGTTCAGCAATTAACTGCTGATCAATGTGAAGCAATTCCGGTTAGTATTCAGGAACCTGATGTAGATGCTCCGTGTTGGCCCGATGATTCGCTGGCAATTAGTTATGTAATTACAGGTGCACTCGATTCAGTGGGCAATGGCTCTGTTTCTTCCATCGAATTCCCCTTTGGTATTTCTACGGTGACCTATACGGTAACCGATCCTGATGGTAACAGTGCAGATTGTTCTTTCACTGTATCAATGTCGCGTCCAACTATTCCGCCTGCAGTAGTGAATTGTCCTCCCGGTTCTGTTACCGTTACCGTAAATCCGAACGAATGTGAGACCTTTGTCGATTTGGATCCGCCAACAGTTACCGATCCTTGTTTAACAGCTGTATATACCATAACCAACGATTACACCGGTACCAACAATGCCGATACACTTTATCCGATAGGTTTCACAACCGTTACCTGGACTGTGCGCGATACCTTTGGAAACGAAGAATATTGTACTGTTGTAGTAGAAGTCATTGACTTACCACCAACATTAATATGTCCTCCGGATACTGTGATTCAGGCCGACTTTAACCAAAGCTATGCCTCCGATATTACAATTGCGCTTCCGTATTTCGAAGACAATTGCGACTCCACACTTACATGGACTGTTAGTGGAGTAACTACTTTTGCTGAACTGGAAAACGATGTGCTTGTGCCCGGTATTAATGTGGTTCATTATCCCGATACATTTAACCTCGGAACCACAACCATTACCTACACTTTTGTTGACGGACATGGGAATAGTGTTGAGTGCAGCCATAAAATTACTGTGCTTGGATCGCCGGATATTGAATGTCCGCCGGATACTACCATTTATCTGGATGGTTCGGAAGGTACCTGCGAAGCTACTTTCGATCCGGGCGTGGCCGATCTGATTCAGGGTACACCTCCAATTACCTGGACTTACACCATTACTTTCCCCGACGGATCGACTCAAACCGATACCTACATAAAGGATGCACCCGATCCGGAACCAAATCCACTGGGCGTAATGACTTTCCCATTGGGTGTAACCACCATTGAATGGCGTGCCGAAAATATTTCGGGTTTCGATACCTGTTCGCACTGGATAGAAGTAATTGATACCATACCTCCAACTTTCGATGCCGATCCGTACGAAAACTGTGTGGATCCGTTGCATTGGGCAGTATATAACGAAAGTAATCCAAATCCGGTGTTTAACCATGTGGATCCTTTGGTTGAGAAATTCCCGGTGGATTACAGAACATTGTTTGCCGGAGATACCTTCCTCGATTTAACGTCGCTGGAAGACAACTGCTGCGATTCGGTGGATATGACCATCAACTGGCGCATTGAATTCAGCGATACACCCGATCCGGTAACAGGAGTTGCTACCCCTCATCCGGATGTGAGTGGACAAGGTCAACCTTCGGAATATGTACATCCGGTAACCGGATTACCAACAGATATTGAGCTGTGGGGCGATGGAGTACTGTTTACTACGGTAACGCACAATATTTTTTATTGGGTGGAAGACTGTAATGGAAATACAAGCGATGAGTTGATGCAGGAAATTACCATAACACCGCGTCCGGAAGTAACAAAACAGAATTATTAGAATGAGAAGCGAGCATAACATATCAGTAAGTAGTATTCAGTGGTCAGAGATCAGTCTGCGGGTCTCGCTGTTTCCAAAAAGCGATTCAAAAACGATGGACCTTAGCCCTCGCTTCCGCACAGCTTGTCCCGCGATAACGGGAATTGTATCGTGTGGATTTGCTGAAGCCCAATCTTTAGATGTTTCTCAAACCTTAAAAGTTTCAGATGTGCATTGGATAAGTACGGGATCAGCGCTTTCTAAGCGCTGCGAACTTGCGGTTGAAAACCGCAACACCCTTTATAAAACAGAAATTGTGCAGCAGCATAGGAGTGAAGGATTCAGCTCGCTACCACCCCACCGCTGTAAACGCGGTACCCCTCCCGACTTACAATCGGGACAGGCTCTCCTAAAAAAGGAGGGGAAACGTTCGTGCTACAGATTTTATTGTGGGTTCCAAAAATTAGAATTGGAAAACGAATATTTCTCCTCCTTGAGGAGGAGTACTCCCGAAACCATCGGGAGGGAGGTGGTAACAAAGCCTACAGCTCAAAAGAAATTAACAATAAAAATGAATAACTCCCCCTCAAGGAGGGTACGGAGCAACAATAAAAACACCCATCTTTCTGAGTTCAATCAGGAAATGGGACAACGAGAAGTATTAAAAAACAGAATTCCGGATTTGCCACAAGCTTTGGATTTCCTCCCCTTACTAAGGGGAGGTGCCCAAAGGGCGGAGGGGTCTGGGACAATCGCTAACAACAATAAAACAAAGCATGCCTATGAAACATGACTAAAGTGAAAAAATCTTTCCTGACCAAGAGACAGCAGGAGAGTATGGTTCTGTATGGGCCTTTGTAAAAGGAGGTCTGCAGCCAAAGGGTAAAGTAGGTGTTTATTTTCTCTACAACAACAACAAGTATTATGACGATACACCAAAAAATGCCACTTTTCCCTGAGGCTGAACCATTCGATAGGAAAATCAGGGAGCTCGTCTTCGGACGACCCCTTGATTAAGATCCGATCCGCCACGTGACGGATGCAAACGACCCTCGAAAATTTGAAATAGTGAAACAAACGATTGGTAAAATAATTTGGTATTCTTGACACTAATACAATTTAATAATTTGTCAGTTTTTCCATTTATCAATCAAAAATTTAAAACACATCTCTATTACTTTGGGCAGGGACGCCCCTTGAAATGAGATACAAACAAATGATTAACTCGTTCTAACTTTATTGAAAAGGAGATGCTGAGGTTTTGCCGGTAGCACGAATTTCTCCTCCTGTTTTAGGAGGAGTACTCCCGACGAGTCGGGAGGGAGGTGGTTCTTCACTTCCAATTTACGCCAAAAGCACGAACTTCTTTCTCCCCTCGTGAGCCTGCCTGCGGTAGGCAAGGGGGAGATCCCGGGAATTCGGGAGAGGGGGTATTCGCCAACTCATCACATTCTCCAATCCAATAAAGAAGGAACCATAAAATTTAAAATTATGAAAAAGCAAATTTTATTTTTAACGTTTTTTGTCGCGGCTATTTTAGCCGGGACTTCCAATGTTTTTGCACAAGCAGGGGCTGCCCTGCCGTATCAAACTGTACCTTCTGCAGTTCCTAGTTTACTTATTCCGACTCCTTTTGGGTCTGGACTTTGTACCGCTGATGAATTGCATCCAGTGCAGGGACAAACATATACTTACACTGTTAATGCTTCTCCTCAAACGGATGTAAGATGGTTTGTGGTTAATAATAACGACTTAGCGCCAGTTACTGCTGCTAATGATAGTTTGTTAAGCCCGACAGGTGGTATTTTGATTAGTACTGATGCAAATATTGATCCTTCTACTGGTGCTGGAGATTATATTTATGGTGATGGTTCAACTCCAATTCCCGGTTATAATATCAACCCTACGGCTGATGCTACAGGACAATATCACTCTATTGATATTGCATGGAAATATTTTGATGGGATAACAGATCAAGTAATACTTGTTGCTTATGCAGAAGATTCAGTGGGTTGTACAAATAACCTAGTGGTTTACCGGATTATTCCTGAGCCTGCATTTACAATTGACATTGCAGTACTGAATGCTGCCGGAGATAGTATCGCAGGACCTCTTGATCCTCTGACTGGAGAATGTGTTTCTCCTATTGAGTCTGCGGTTTATTCCGGTTCAGGAACAACACCTGATGGAACTTTGACAGTTGATTATGGTGAGAACTGGATTTATTATGTAGTTAATGGTGCAAATTATTTTGATTCTTGGTTGCCTGCATTTGAAATTTCATATGACGGTGGACATAATGCAATTGAAGCATCGTGGGCTTATGCCACAGATGCTGATGATCCTGCAGCCACGTGGAATGCAATTGATGTTTCAGGAGCGTTTGGTAGTGTTCCTGTAATGGCAGGAGGATCGGGTAATCCTGGAGATGGTAACCTTCCTGCAGCAGGTGGTGAGCAAATTGTCGTGCGAGTTAGGATAGATTACGGTACTACCAACGAACATGACAATGCAGCTGAATTGTTGCATTTTGCTGTAGACGGTGTTGCCTATGATGGAGTTGGAACTAATGTTGCAACATGGTATGACGATTCTGCCAATTTTGGAGATTTACATTATGCTACTTGTGCTGTTGATGGATTTACTAATGATAAAGTGGATTACGAAATCACACCGAGACCTGAAGTCGAAAATGGCATTGCAACTGCTGGTGTAACAACTGAGACTAAAACTGGTGACGAAAACAACTAGTAGTATGAATAAACTTGCTTTTTCATAACCAAAAAAATAACGGTGCACACCTTTCTGCCGGCTTAAAGTTGGCAGAAAGGTTCCTGCCCCGGAATTTTGGAAGAAAGAGGAAAGTCATTCGGCATTAGTCATTAGGAGAAGTAGAAAGTCATTTGGCACTAGTCATTAGGAGAACGCTCTTAACAAGTGACCAATGACCAATGACAATAGTTGGCAGTGAAGAAGAGGAAAGTCATTCGGTACTAGTCATTAGTAGAAAGACTCTTAACCAATGACCAATGACAATTGACCAATGACCAATGACTAAAGTGGTTATGAAAAGTGAGAAGAAACTGATTTTGCAGCAGCAAAACGAAGATGAATTAAACGTAGCAGGACGAGACCTGCCGTATAAATGTAAGGTGAAATAAAAAGTTACCGAGCGTATTGAAAGTGAGGAAACAACCCGAATCTTTACAAATGAAGATTCTCCGTGTACCGGGCAAAGGGCCGGGTATGGGTAAAGTACGATCCGGAAAAAATGTTGGTATTCAGGTGGAAAATCAACAGGTAGGTAACTGATAATATTCATTTAAATGATTACAGAATGAGGTAGATATGTCAATAAATACAAAAGCACCTCCCCGGCCGGGGTATGGCCCAAAGTCGGGAACAAGAGGCGCACCGGAAGCAAGGTTTTCCATACAAAACAAATTCCGGTACGTAGTAAAAACCAGTGCATTAAACAGCGGCAACCAAGCTGTAATGCCGGAGGCATGTCTGGAAGTTGGCAGTCACAGTGTTCAGCTGGTGACTTTAAGTTCACCTGCTGAATAAAGAGTGACGAGTGTTCAGTTGCAGCCCGATAACGATCGGGAGCAGAAAAGCCCCATCGGGGCGATACATTGGTAGCCCGGTGCTTTAGCTCCGGGGAAAAGAAACCACAACACAACTGCGCTCCACAACGAGGCCTTGATCAGGCTAGAAAGTAGTTTGGAGCAAGAGGGTGGTTGAGAGAATGAGTAATTAAGGAGAATGAGTGAATGAGTAATTGTCAGTCACAGTGTTCAGCTGGTGACTTTAAGTTCACCTGCTGAATAAAGAGTGACGAGTGTGACAGTTGCAGCCCGATAACGATCGGGAGCAGAAAAGCCCCATCGGGGCGATATATTGGTAGCCCGGTGCTTTAGCTCCGGGGAAAAGAAACCACAACACAACCACGCTCCACAACGAGGCCTTGATCAGGCTAGAAAGTAGTTTGGAGCAAGAGGGTGGTTGAGTGAATGAGTAATTAAGGAGAATGAGTGAATGAGTAGAATTAGTAATTGAGGTGAATGAGTGAATGAGGTGACTGAGTAATTGAGTTGAATGAGTGAATGAGTAATTGTCAGTCACAGTGGTCAGTCACAGTGTTCAGCTGGTGACTTTAAGTTCACCTGCTGAATAAAGAGTGACGAGTGTGACAGTTGCAGCCCGATAACGATCGGGAGCAGAAAAGCCCCATCGGGGCGGTATATAGGTAGCCCGGTGCTTTAGCTCCGGGGAAAAGAAACCACAACACAACCGCGCTCCACGATGAGGCCTTGATCAGGGTAGAAAGTAGTTTGGAGCAAGAGGGTGGTTGAGTGAATGAGCGAATGAGTAGAATTAGTAATTGAGGTGAAGAAACAGATCTGCTTTGTGAAACTTCGTGGGAACTTTGAGTCCTTTGTGGTAAAATTTTAAACACAAAGTATCACAAAGAAGAAAAAGTTAAAAGAATAAACTTGAAGCTTGAATCTTGCAACTTGTTGCTTAAAGAAGAAAGACAAACAAAAAAGGAATAAAAAAAACATGAAGCCAGAGACTTGAGTCTTGGAGCTAAAAAAGAATGAAAAACAGGATCGCACATATTCGTACAATTGTTTTACTGGGAATACTCCTGGTAATGCTGGCTGTGGCAAATGCTTCGGCACAGATTGTTATTGAAGAATGCGATACCATGGAGTTTAGTGTAGTAAGCCGGCCAAATATTCCGGAAACCCATTTTGTATGGGGAATTTATGAAGCAAATGATTCGGCAACTACGGATGTACTTGATCCGGCCGGAACATTGGATCCTACGGTGTACTTCGTGGATGGAATGTATGCCAATAACGCAATGAACACCGAAAGCTCAGTGAAAGTGGTAGGTTTAGGCCCGGGCAAATACTATGTACGTATTCATGTTTGGGACGAAGTAAGCTGTACCGATAACATTGAAATGTATGTGATGGAGGTAGTTGAGAAACAGCTCGACCTTACGCTGGAGGCAGATTCGGTTTGTATAGGTGATCCCACTTCGGTTAAAATTATTTTCTCAGGAGTTGGTCCTTATACCATTTATTACACCATTGGCGATGCGCTTACACCAAGTACCTATAACTTAAATGGCGATGTGATTGGACCTGAAATTTCGATACCGATAACAGAACCGTTGCCGGTGGGTGAAACCAAATTCTGGATCATGAAAATTGAAGACGGAGTATGTAAATCGTACGAATATGATGAAGAAGACCGACCCAATACGGGTATTTTAATTTATCCAAAACCAAGTCAGTCGCAGATTTACTTAAAAGATGATTAGCGTATGGAAGAGTTAAATTGTAAATTAGAAATGAAAATATAAACGCAAAGAACGCGAAGAATGCGCAAAGAAGACAGAGAAAAAACTCTGCAGCTCTCTGCGATTAAAACGATAAAAAATGAATGAGAACGACATATCGGGAAAAATAATAGGCTGTGCCATTGAGGTGCACAAGGCACTTGGTCCGGGTTTACTGGAAAGTGCTTATGAAGAGTGTCTGTTCTATGAATTAAAAGAAGCGGGATTGATGGTGGAACGTCAGAAACCTTTACCGGTGGTTTATAAAGAAGTGAAACTGGAGGCAGGATACCGAATTGATCTGCTGGTTGAGCGTAAAGTGGTTGTTGAGTTAAAAGCAGTAGAAGCCTTAAACGATGTACACACGGCACAGGTTTTAACTTATTTAAAATTATCAGGTTGCAAACTGGGATTATTATTGAATTTTAATGTATACAGATTGAGTGACGGAATTAAAAGACTAGTGAATAAATTATGAAGAATTTAAACGCAAAGATCACAGAGAATTCGCAAAGAACACAGAGAAAACTCCGTGGCCCTCTGCGTGAACTCCGTGCTCTCTGCGGTTAAAAAGTAATAGGATTACAATTAGATGAAAAAGTTGATGTACAT
Source organism: uncultured Draconibacterium sp. (assembly GCF_963675585.1). Taxonomy (NCBI): domain Bacteria; kingdom Pseudomonadati; phylum Bacteroidota; class Bacteroidia; order Marinilabiliales; family Prolixibacteraceae; genus Draconibacterium; species uncultured Draconibacterium sp. Next base: position 3,974,951 of record NZ_OY776414.1, on the reverse strand, counting down.
AGTATTCTTCTTGTTTATGGCAGTCCCGACGCTATCGGCCGGGATTTCGCTTCGCTCAACTTGTAGTTAAAAAAATGAAACGGCAGAAATACATATTGATGATGATGATGATGGTAGTGACCACGATGGTGGCTGCACAGGAAAGCTATGTCATCGATTCAGTATGTTTGGGTGCATACCGAACTTACCGTTTAGACGGAGAAGAAGGCTCCACTTACGAGTGGAACATTTACCGGACATCCGATTCGAGCCTTTACGCAGCTGATATTCCATACATCGAATTTGTCGATCCTGAACGTCCTGCCCCGGGCGATACTACCTGGGGAAGTGAAATTGATCAGCTTTGGGACGAAGAGGGTGAATTTGACGTGGAAGTGTTACATTGGTCGGCACACGGTTGCGATACCGTTGAGATTGGTCGGATAAAAGTATATCCAATTCCGGAAGCAGAAGCCGGACCGGATCAGACTGTTTGTTCGATGGAAGATATTATACTCGATGTTGATACGGCATGGAACCACAGTAGTTTGTTGTGGACGAGCACAGGCGACGGGACTTTCAGCGATTCAACCGCCTTACATCCAACCTATTTGCTTGGGCCGGGCGATAGTTTGTCTGGCAGTGTGCAGCTCATTATAACCGCATACGGTCTGGCCGACAATATTACCTGCGAACCTGCCATCGATACGGTGGAATATTTCTTTAGTAATCCGGACATCGCATTTTCGGTTGAGGATATTCTTTGTTTTGGCGACAGTTCAGCATCAATAATCGCAGATGTTACAAATGGAATTGCTCCATACACGTTCAACTGGACAGGCCCTTCCGGTTTTACTGCATCCACCGACACCATTACAAATCTTGCTGCAGGGTGGTACTACCTTGAGGTGATTGACGACAATGGATGTCCTGATGTCGATTCAGTGGAAATCATCTCACCACCCGAGATTCTTGTATCCATCGACAGTACAAAAAACATCAGTTGTTACGGAGCGAGCGACGGTTTAATCTGGGCTTCGGGTACCGGCGGAACCGGAACCTTAACCTTTGACTGGGTCAGTTACTCAGGTTATACAATCAGCGGTGATACCCTTTACGGCTTACCGGCCGATACCTTCCTGTTAACGGTTAGCGACGATAACCTTTGTACCGTTATTGATACGGTTATTCTAACCGAACCTGAACCACTTATTGTGGATATTGACAGTGTAATCGACATACTTTGTTATGGCGACAGCTCGGGCGCGGCACATGTGGTAGTAATGGGCGGAACTGAACCTTATATCATCGAGTGGAATACCCTGCCTGTTCAGGATTCTGCCTGGGCAAGAAACCTTTTGCCGGGCGAATATGTGGTAACCGTTACCGATGCCAATAATTGTAGTGCCACCGACACCGTAATTATAAACGAGCCGCTCGAATTGCTGGTAAACATCGACAGTGTCCACAACATCAGTTGTTATGGAGGAAACGATGGATTTATACTCGCATCTGCTTCGGGTGGAACAGGAGCCCTGACCTTTGAGTGGACAGGTTACTCCACCGGAACTTATTTTGGTGACTCGGTGTACAATATGCCGGCCGACACTTTCCTGCTAACGGTTACTGATGAAAACAACTGTTTTGTAAATGATACTGTGATAATTATTGAGCCTGAACCACTTTACGCGCTTGTCGACAGTATTATTGATGTGCAATGTTACGAGTACGACAATGGTGCGGCACATGTTGTTGTTGATGGCGGAACGGCACCATTTACTTACCAGTGGGACAATAATCCGGCGCTCGATTCTGCCTGGGTAATTGATCTGGCTCCCGGTCAACATACGGTAATTGTTACCGATGCCAACAATTGTATGGCTTATGATACGCTTACTATAATTGAACCTGCACCACTCGTGTTAATATCCGATAGTCTGGATGTACGATGTGGCGGTAAAAAACCGGGAGCAATCGATTTGGAAGTAAGTGGCGGTACCCCATTTATTGATGCACTTGGACAACCTTATTACCTGTACGAGTGGAGCGACTCAACAGGAACTGTATTTGCCACCACACAAGATCTGGATTCATTGGCCGGTGATCAACTCTACACCGTTTGGGTGGAAGATTCACTGGGATGCCGCGAAATGCATCAGGTCTATATTAACGAAGTAAAAAATATGCTGCTCGAGGCTGTGGTAGATTCGGCTTACTGTTACGGCGATTTATGGAGTATTGATCTGACGGTTAGCAGAGGTAGAAAACCTTATACATATATGTGGACCGATTCGGCCGGAACAGTTTTATCTACGGACGAAGATCTGTCGAACATTGGCCCCGGTATTTATTGGGTAACCGTTAACGATAAGGATTTGTGCGATGAGTCGCTGCAGTTTGTATTCGATCCTTTAGAAGAATTGTTGGTTGATATTTCGGCTGATGATACAGTTACCTGTGAAAACAGTGTGATCCTGGTATCCGGAAATCCAACAGGAGGAACAGGAGAATTAACTCATATCTGGACAGGAAATGGTGCTGCTTATCTGAACCGGACAGATACAGCCGATGTAATTTTTAGTGGAGCTACTGCAGGAAACTACAGGCTAATTTATACCGTTTTTGATGCCAATGCCTGTGTAGCAGGTGATTCAATAGATCTGATTATTCAGCCACCTCTTGAAGATACCATTTATGCGAGTATTTGTGCAAATGAACTACCATACAACTGGTTGGGAACCGACTATTTTGGTGCCGGTCAATACCATGATACTATTTTGGGCGAAATCGGCGTAGGTTGTGATACCATCCGCATGTTGGATCTGTTTATTGAGCCAATGGAAGAAGACACCATTTATGCTAGTATTTGTGCAAATGAACTTCCATACAACTGGTTGGGAACCGATTACTTTGGTGCCGGTCAATACCATGATACTATTTTGGGCGAAATCGGAGTCGGTTGTGATACCATCCGCATGTTGGATCTGTTTATTGAGCCGATGGAAGAAGACACGATTTATGCCAGCATTTGTGCAAATGAACTTCCATACAACTGGTTGGGAACCGATTACTTTGGGGCCGGTCAATACCATGATACTATTTTGGGTGAAATCGGAGTAGGTTGTGACACCATCCGCATGCTCGATCTGTATATCGAACCGATGGAGGCAGACACGATTTCTGCCAGCATTTGTGCAAATGAACTTCCATACAACTGGTTGGGTACCGATTACTTTGGGGCCGGTCAGTACATTGATACCATACCGGGCGAAATTGGAGTAGGTTGTGATACCATCCGTATGTTGGATCTGTTTATCGAACCAATGGAAGAGGATACCATTTATGCCAGCATCTGTGCGAACGAACTTCCATACAACTGGCTGGGAACCGACTACTTTGGAGCCGGTCAGTACATTGATACCATTCCGGGTGAAATCGGAGTAGGTTGTGATACCATCCGCATGTTGGATCTGTTTATTGAGCCAATGGAAGAGGATACCATTTATGTAAGTCTGTGTGCGAACGAACTTCCATACAACTGGAACTGGGAACCGACTACTTTGGAGCCGGCCAGTACATTGATACCATTAGCAGGTGAAGTCGGTGTAGGTTGTGATACGATCCGAATGTTGGATCTGTTTATTGAGCCAATGGAAGAGGATACCATTTATGCCAGCATCTGTTCGAACGAACTTCCATACAACTGGAACGGAACCGATTACTTTGGAGCCGGTCAGTACATTGATACATTAGCAGGCCAATGAAATTTATGGTGTAGGTTGTGATACGATTCGAATGTTGGATCTGTTTATTGAACCAATGGAAGAGGATACCATTTATGCCAGCATCTGTGCGAACGAACTTCCTTACAACTGGAACGGAACCGATTACTTTGGTGCCGGTCAGTACATTGATACAATCGCAGGTGAAGTTGGCGTTGGTTGTGATACCATCCGCATGTTGGATCTGTTTATTGAACCAATGGAAGAAGACACGATTTATGTAAGTCTGTGTGCCAATGAACTTCCATACAACTGGCTGGGAACCGATTACTTTGGTGCCGGTCAATACCATGATACTATTTTGGGCGAAGTCGGCGTAGGTTGTGATACCATCCGTATGTTGGATCTGTTTATCGAACCAATGGAAGAGGATACGATTTACGCCAGCATTTGTGCCAACGAGTTACCTTACAACTGGAACGGAACCGATTACTTTGGAGCCGGTCAGTACATTGATACAATTCCGGGCGAGATTGGAGTAGGTTGTGATACCATAATCACATTGGATCTGTTTATTGAACCGATGGAAGAAGACACGATCTTTATAAGTTTGTGTACAAATGAACTTCCTTACGATTGGAATGGAAATCCGATAACGGCAGCCGGTCAGTATCTGGATACCATACCCGGAGTAATCGGTGTGGGATGTGATACCTTGATGTCCTTGTTTGTTGAAGTACATGAACCGGACACAATAATAATGGATACAACACTATGTCAGGGAGCGCCGGTTTTTGCCTGGAACAGTCATACGGTATTGACCGATGCAGACAGCACCTACGAAGCTACTTTACAAAATATATATGGTTGTGATTCGCTGCTGACCTTGAATGTTTACATTATTCCTCCGATTTACACTTCCGAAGAAATGACACTTTGTTTGGGTGATGCGGCAGTGCCTTGGAATGGCTATACTATTGTAAGCACAAACGACAGTACTTATGTGGCTGCCCTGAAAAACAGTGAGGGTTGCGACTCTGTTGTTACAATGGATGTAACGATATTGTATCCGACATCCAGTGAAGAAAGTATTGAAGTGTGCGAAAATGACGCAAGTTTTGACTGGAATGGAAATGCAATTTTAACCGATAGGGACGATGTGTACTATGCAACATTAACTAATGCTGCAGGTTGTGATTCATTACTGACATTAAACGTTAAATCGAATCCGGTGAGCTCGTATGAGATGGATACTACACTTTGTGTTGGAGCACCTTCATTTAACTGGAATGGTCTGACCATAACCACAGATGCCGATGATATTTACAATGTAACTCTTGTTAATGCCTTTAACTGCGATTCATTGGTTACGCTCAATGTTTATGTAGTTCCACCTGACACCATAAATCTTGATACAGCCATTTGTGAAGGCGAGCCTGTATTTGTATGGGAAGGACTTGATATTTTCTCTGACATGGATCGTACATACGAAGCACGATATTTGAGTCAGTATGGTTGCGATTCATTGGTGAATTTAAATGTTACAATCATACCTAAAACAGATACAGTAATTGATACGATGCTTTGTTATGGTACTCCATCATTCCCATGGAATACGCTGGAAATATATGCACTGAATGACAGCACATATTTGGATACATTAACAAATGCGGCAGGTTGCGATTCCTTACTAACCATGAATGTTACCATCATGTATCCCGATACGATCAACCTGGATACAACTATTTGTGAAGGGGAGCCGGTTTTTGCATGGGGTGTAAATTCGGTTCATCAGGTGGATTCATATACCGACAGTATTTATACCGATGTGCTGCAAAATCAATACGGTTGCGATTCGATTGTTAATCTGGAAGTTGAAATATTACGACCTATCGATAGTTTACTGACAGTAGATTTATGTGCCAGCGATTCCTTCTTCTGGGATGATACCTGGTATGCCGGCGATCGCGACAGTATGTATTTCGACACTCTTTATTATGCCGCCGGTTGCGACTCATTGCGTCTGCAGCTGGAGATTATCTCACATCCGTTGTACGACACAACGATGTATATGTCGTTGTGTGAAGGAAGTGCCCCAATCGTTTGGGAAGGGCATACTTTAAATACTTTCGCGGATGGTACTTACACAACTACATGGCCTACTGAGGTATGGGCTTGCGACTCAACTTTAACCTTAGTGGTCGACATTGTTCCGGCAATTAAGGATACAATTCCGTATCCGGTGTGTTATGGCGAAGCGGTAGCTGACTGGTACGGCCAGGTTATTTCATCTGAAGTGGATAGTATGTATATCCATAATCTTCCCGAACCTTCCGGCTGCGACACGCTGCTTTATTTAGATGTGAAAGTGCTGCCGGTAACTGATTCAACATTGTATCTGACACTTTGTGCCGGAGGCCCTGATACAACACTAAATAATGTGCTGATTACATCACTGCAATCGTGGATTTACTTTGACACCATTCCAAATAGGTTTGGCTGCGATTCATTGTTAACTTACGATGTTACTGTTATTCCACCGGATACAACCCTGCATTATGATACCTTGTGTGTTGGTGATCCTGAATATCTATGGAATGGATACACCGTTTCAACTACTATTGAAGACATTTATGTGGCAAATGTTTCAACAGAGCAGGGTTGTGACTCAGTAGCTATTTTAACAACAACACTAATCAATGGTGGTGTTACTTATGATACCGTTTATGCTTGTGTTGAGTATACCTGGATCGAAGGAACCGGTGATACCTATTACACTTCGGATGATTACCTGTTCACGCTTGGAGATGGTACTGCTTGTCCGGATACTACCTGGTTGCACCTTGTAATTAGTGATCCTGTTATTGATCCCGATCCGGTTGATGTGCTTTGTTACGGAGATAGTACCGGATCAATTGACATTGAAGTTTCAGGCGGTGTTGAACCATATAGTTATTTATGGAGTAATGGTGAAACTACACAAGATATAAGTGATTTGCCTGCCGGAACTTATACCGTTACTGTTACAGATGCACTTTCTGATACGCTATATTGTGACGCGACAATGGATATTGTTATTACCGAACCAACTCCAATTGCCATAACCGAAGATTTAATTACCAATGTTGAGGTAATGGGCGAATCAACCGGAAGCATTGAAGTAACAGTTAACGAAGGTACTCCCGGATATGATTACGCATGGACGAACGAAGCCGGCGACACCGTGGGCATAAACGAGGATTTATACAACCAGCCTGCAGGCGATTATACCTTAACTGTTACCGATGCAAATGATTGTGAGGCAACCTACACGGGTACTATTACCGAGCCGGTTCCGCTCGACAGATATATGAGTTGTGTTCAGATAGATGCATTGACCTGTTTCGAAGATCTGGACAACTATCCAATTGCATATACACTTTCGGAATATCTGGCACTCGATACATCTGTTCAGGTTTATTCTCATAACTGTGGTCTGGATACCTTAACATTTACTGTTTTCGACTCAATCGTTTCATCCAGCGTATATTGTTACGAAGAAATTCGCATATACAGTATTGATGATTCCTGTGGAAATACTTTAAGTTGTACTCAGATAATTGTTGTTAACGACACTGAAAGACCAACCATGGCTTGTCCGCCAAAAATTGTTGTAACAAACGATGTTGTTCCTGCTGCCTATGCTGATACAACCGAATTCCTTGCTGCCGGAGGTTTCATTGATGACAATTGTGGTGTGGTAAGTTTCCGCCAGGTAGGTTCAGATGTGTCGGATGGTGGTTCCGAGCCGGAAACTATAACACGTACCTATGAAATAACCGACTATTGCGGTAACGTACAAACATGTACTCAAATAATAGAGGTTTATCGTGATGCTTCTTTCGACATAGGTTGTGCTGGTTTACCAAGTATAAGCTATGAGTGTGTTGACGATCTGCCAGTATACCGGAATGTCGATGAATTCAGAGCTGCCGGTGGTTATGCGTATAGCTATCCATTTGAAATCACATCCTTCTCATTCACTGACAGAAGTAATGGTGGAACCTGTCCTGAAACCATTACCAGAACCTACTCCATAACGAGTGAAAATGATACGGCAAGCTGTACACAAGCATTTGTTATTGATGATAAAACGCCACCGATACTTATTTTACCTGATAAATACATTTCCTGTACGGTTCCTCTAAATACTGTTCGGATTTATACAAAAGGAAGTGAAATTCCAATTTACAGCGGTAATGCGGGAGACAGAGGTACAATCAGCGATAATTGTACCGATATGCGGACAGCAACAGTGGCGCTGGCGGCTCCTCCTAAAAAATTGCCGGGTAGTTGTCCTACTGTATATGAACGTATTTATGAGACATACGATGCTTGCGGCAATAAAACATTAGCAACGGAAAGAATTATTGTGGAAGATATACCACTGGAAGTAGTTTCACTACCAAAAACGCTGACAGAAGAATGTTACCTGCCCGAACCATACAACAGCATTGCAGCGTTTGAAGCCGATGGAGGTAAGGTAAATGTGTATTGCGGTGCCGGACTTGATTTTGAATTTATACAGGATGTGAATGGCGGAGCAAGTGAGCCGGGTGTTGTGTATCGTACCTATCGTTTCTGGGATACCTGCGATTCGATAGATGTGGTTCAGAAAATTATAATTCGCGATGAGATTCCGCCAACAATTGGAATTCCTAACCTGGTACTGGATTGCGAACCTGTTGATATTGCCACACTGGAAGTATTTATTTCCTACGACGGATGGTTTGCTGACAATTGTGAAATAGACAGCAGCAGCTTTAACTTGTTCTTTACCGATACAATTGGCGATGTTTGTCCGAGAGTGTACGTTAACCGATTTGAAATATTCGACATGAGCGGTAACCGAGGCACAACGGAACAACGAATTACTGTAATCGATTCCATTCAGCCACTGTTGACTTGTCCTCCTGATGATACCATCGATGCTACCGAAGCTTTCCCGGCACCGTTTGCGCTGTTGGATGGATTTATTTCGGCCGGAGGTACAACAAGTGATAACTGTGCGTTGGATTCAGCCAGCTTTACACTGTTGAGTGCCGATTCTGTTATCTCCGATTGTGAGTCGCAAATAACCTATACCTATATTATTGCAGATAATTGCGGCAACTGGTCAGAACCTTGTTCTTACACCATTTACAAACGCGATTACTCCGATCCGGTGTTAACATGTCCGAACGATATTGTTGTTGAATGTTTTGATGATGTAAATACACAGGTTTTCACCAGCCTTGCCCAGTTTATTTCAGCAGGTGGAAATGCGACAGACAATTATGCGCTTCTCGAAAGTTCATTCACACATACCGGCGATAGTTTAATCGGTACAACTTGTCCGTTGGTAATTGTAAGAAGCTACCGTATTGAGGACATTTGCGGAAATACTGCCGAATGTTCTTACCGGATAACTGTAAACGATGTTACGCCTCCTGTTATTACATGTCCTGCCGACACAGCCATCGAATGTTTGTCAGAAATTATTTCTGATATAACTACGATTGAAGAATTTGAAGCTGCAGGAGGTAAGTTGTTTGATAATTGCGAAATTGATCCGAACTCGTTTACCGCACGTACCGAAAAGGTATTTGATCTGGACAGAAAAACAATTGTTAATTATTTCAGCATAAGCGACCTTTGCGGAAATACAGATTCGTGTGTACAGGTAATTACATTAACCGATACCATTCCTCCGGAAGCTGTTTGTAACAGTATAACCGTTTACCTCGATGAAACCGGAAACTATGTTCTTACCGATATCGACATGCAAACCATTTCGAAAGGATCGAATGATAATTGTACTGCAGAAGAAGATCTGATAATTGAAGTGGATATTGTTGACTTCACTTGTGAGGATGTGGAAGAAGGAAAACTGGTGAATGTGGTTGTAACCGATGAAGCCGGTAATTCAACTGTTTGTATGGCTGATATTACCGTTGTCGATAATTTGCCTCCAACGGCTATTTGTCAGGATATAACAGTTTATCTGGATGAAACAGGTATTGCAACAATTACAGCGCAAATGATTGATAACGGATCGTATGATAACTGTAAATTGGAAGCCATTTATATCTCAAGAGACCGCTTTGATTGTACCGATGTTGGTGCCAACCTGGTGAAACTGTATGCAGTTGATGCCTACGGATTACGGGATACCTGTGAAGCAATTGTAACCGTTATTGATGAAACACCACCTTCGATAATTTGTATTGGAAATCAAACCGTTCAGCTGGATCAAAACGGATTGTTTGATATTACATGGGAAATGGTAACCGACAGTGTTTGGGACGAATGCGGCATTGATACCGTATTGTTGGATGATTACCAGCTGGATTGCGATAATATTGGAATAACCATTATAACTGCAACAGCTTACGATGTAAATGGCAATTCGGCCACTTGTCAGATTGAATACGAAGTATTTGGAAACATTGCACCAAACGTTGTAAACGACTCGGCTGTTACAGCAGTTGACATACCGGTTGACATTAATGTGGTAAATAACGATTACGACCTGAAAACAAGTATAAATTACGCTTCATTGGGAGTGATCATTCATCCATCTCATGGTTCCGTTACAGTTGATAATAAAACCGGAATTGTAACCTATACTCCTGATCCCGGTTATATCGGACCGGATATTTTCAGGTATACGATTTGCGACGATGGAATTCCTTGTGTGCCAATGTGTGGTGAAGCAATTGTATTTATAACCGTTCGTCCGGCCAACCAACCACCAGTTGCAATCGACGACTATTTTGATGTGCCGTGTGGTAACTTAACCGGAAATGTATTGGTTGACAATGGTGGAGGTGCCGATTCGGATCCTGACGGTGACGAAATTGTTGTAAATCCAATACCAATAACCGGAACAACCAGTGGTGTAATAATTTTGTACGACAACGGTAACTTTGAATACGAGCCGTTTGAAGATTTTGTTGGTGTGGATAGTTTCCAATACGAAATCCACGATGTGGGTGTGCCGCCAACATTGTATGATACTGCATGGGTTTACATTACACGTGTAGCTGATAACGACTGCGATGGTATTGCCGATGTGGATGATATTGATGATGATAACGACGGAATCAGGGATGTGAACGAAGGCGACCTGGCCTACGATTCGGATCTTGACGGTATACCTGACAGCTACGATGTGGATTCGGATAACGATGGAATCCTGGATAATATAGAAGGTCAGGGTGAACACAATTACATTCCTCCAACCGGAAGAGATACCGATGGTGACGGATGGGATGATGCCTACGATCCGGACAACGGAGGTTATCCATTCGACATCAGTTTAACGGACACCGATGGCGATTCAATGCCTGACTTCCTGGATATCGATTCGGACAACGACGGAGTATTCGACTTTATTGAAGGTCACGATGAAAATGCAGATGGTATTGCCGATGTTGTAAGAATTTACAGCGACAGTGATTTCGACGGACTGGATGATGCTTACGATACGCAATCGGGATGGGCAATGCCGGGTAACGAAACAGCAAGTAATGCACCGCTGCAGGATTTCGATGGCGATGGAGAAAGAGACTGGCGTGATACAAATGACGAAGACGATGCGTATCAAACCATTAACGAGGATATAAACGGCAACGGCGACTTTAGCGACGATGACCTCGATTTGGATGGACATCCGGAATACCTGGATACAGAAATCGATTGCGAATTGTTTATTCCTGAAGGTTTCTCACCAAACGACGATGGTGTTCACGATTTCTTCCAGATTTTGTGTATTTATCCGCGTTATCCAAATGCCAAAATGATGATCTTTAACCGCAACGGACAGCTGTTGTTCGCAAAAGAGAACTACGGTAACTACGATGTTTGGGGTTGGAACGATGCCTGGTGGTGGGGTACTTCTGAAAATAAACTTACCATTGGCCGATCGGGTGGATTGCCGGCCGGTAACTACATTTATGTACTCGAACTCAACGATGGATTGGGAACAGTTAAAAACGGTACGGTAATGTTGGCTTACTAAAAAGCAGAATATAGATTAGTTAGGATTTCACATTAAGTGAAGTCCTAACTATTATAAAACAAGTCCAAACTATTTTAAGTGGGAAAAATTTTGAGTGACTGAGGTCCCGGGGCAAAAGTATTAATTCAAGGCTTGCTCAATATCGGCGATCAGGTCTTCCGCATTTTCAATACCAACCGAAATGCGCATCATCGTATCCCGAATTCCGGCTGCTGCTCGTTCTTCTTCCGAAAATTCAGCATAAATGGTTGAGTACGGATGAATGATCAGCGTTTTGTTGTCGTTCAGATTGGTGGCGCGTCGAATAACTTTGAGTTGGTTCATAAAGGCATAACAGGATTCTTTTGATTCCAGTTCAAAGCTCATTATTGTACCCGGAATACCATTAAAATAGTGCAAGGCAGCCTGGTAATTCGCATCCGTTTTTAATCCCGGATAAACAACACCCTGCACCTTTGAATTTGCATTCAGAAATTTGCCCAGCGCCAAACAGTTTTTGTAACATCGTTCAACGCGGATCTCCAAAATATCCAATCCCTGAATTTGAAAACGCGCCGTTTGCGGTGCCATACTACCCCCGGTATTCCGGTATATGTTTTTTCTGATCTTGGCAATAAAAGCGTTCTGCTTAAACTTTTCGGTGTACTTGCTCAAATTGGGGTTAAGTTGCCAGTTGTAAGTTCCGTGGTCAACAATTACTCCACCAAACGAAGTGGCTCCGCCCGAAATGTATTTTGTGCTGGAAATAACTTCAATGTTAATTCCAAAATTGCGTGCCTGAAATACATTTGGAGGTGTAATAGTGCTGTCGGCAATCAGCAAAATGTTGTACTTTTTTGCAATTTCTGCCAGCATTTCAATGTCTGTAATCTCTAGTTGCGGATTGGTAACTGTCTCGAAATAAATGGCACGTGTGTTTGAGTCGATCAAACTTTCAATTTCGTTTTTATCTCTCAGGTCAGAGAAGCGTGCTTCAATACCAAATTCCGCCAGCGTTTGATCAAATAATGCATAAGTATGTCCGAATAATCGTTTGCCCGAAACAATGTTATCCCCCGATTTTGTGAGCGCCAAAATGGTATTCGAAATAGCTGCCATTCCCGAACTTACTGCAACTACGCCACTGCTGTTAGTGAGTGCTTTCATTTTAAGTTCGAAATATTCAACGGTCGGGCTCGACGTACGGGAATAAACGTGGGCGATGTATTCGCCTTTAAAATTGGCTTCGATTTGTTCTGCCGAGTCAAATTCGAAGGCTACCGTTTCGTACAAAGGCATTTGCAACGCGTGGTGCGGGTCTGCTTTGGCAAAGGGTACATTTAGGGCTGTAGTAGTAAATCCGGTTTTTTTCATACTATTAAAATGGTTTATTTTCAAAGGTATAGTATGTAACTCGCAAGTATTTTAGTTATACCCTTGGGTGTAATTATTTTACATGCTCGTTTCATTTTAATTTTTTTGAAAAACAATTGTACAACATAAAAAGTTCTGGAGATTTTGCCCTTTATGGTACAGATATTGTAAAAATGGTGCAAATTTTAAGTTAATAATTAAACAGCTTTTATTGACAATAAAAACCATGGCTCCCCCGTCATGGTTTTCTTTTTTTCTTCCTGTTTTTGTCCTGAGTTGATAATCAGTGTTTTATTTCATCTGTTTGCAAAGAAACATATTTTGTGTTAAAACAGGAGGCTGTAAGTCTGCCCGATTTGTCGGAAAAATTCTTACATTAACACACCGAACCTTAAGAGAGGATTAGATTTTACTGAGATTTTCGATAGGTTTAAGTTGTTTAAATCCCGATTTAATTTTTAGTAAACCCAATAAAGTTAAATCCTGATTCTATATCTTTATAAAAAAACATTACATGAAGAAATATCTTCCAAAGCTAGTACAAAACGATTCGTACCTGGAGCCTTATTCGGGAATAATATCAGATAGAATAATAGTTGCTGAACGTAAAGAAAAGGAGTTAACAGGAGGTAAACCTTTGAGCGACTTTGCTTCGGGCTACCTTTATTTTGGCTTGCATAAAACCGAAAATGGTTGGGTGATTCGCGAGTGGGCACCCAATGCAACACACATTTATTTGGTGGGTACCTGCAACAACTGGAACGAAGAGGCAAAGTATTCGTTTGCACACCTCGATAATGGAGTTTGGGAACTACATCTAAAAAATGAAGATTTAACACACGGCGATTTGTATGCTTTGCATGTGCATTGGGCCGTAAATTTTGGCAAACGAATTCCTGCCTGGGCAACCCGTGTGGTTCAGGACAGCGAAACGCATATGTTTAATGCGCAGGTGTGGGCTCCGGAAAATCCATATACATGGGAACACGGCGATTTTCAAAGAGAAAATGAACCTCCCTTAATTTACGAGGGTCACATTGGAATGGCCGGCGAAGAAGAGCGGGTACATACCTACAACGAGTTTCGCGAAATAATGCTTCCGCGTATAAAAGCGAATGGTTACAATACCATTCAGTTAATGGCCATTCCGGAACATCCCTACTACGGAAGTTTTGGCTACCACATTTCCAGCTTTTTTGCCCCTTCGTCGCGCTTTGGTACACCCGACGAGTTAAAACAACTGATTGATGAGGCGCATGGAATGGGCATTTCGGTAATTATGGACCTGGTTCATTCACACGCTGTAAAAAACGAAAACGAAGGTTTGGGCAATTTTGACGGCACACGATTCCAGTTTTTTCACAGCGGCCCCAAAGGGGAACATCCGGCCTGGGATTCGTATTGTTTTAATTACGGCAAAAACGAAGTATTGCACTTTTTGCTGTCAAATATTAAATACTGGCTCGACGAGTTTAAATTCGACGGATATCGTTTTGACGGCGTAACCAGCATGCTGTACTTTAATCATGGTTTGGAAATCGCATTTACTTCCTACGACGATTATTTTAATGCCAATGTGGATCACGAGGCAACTACCTACTTTAAACTGGCCAACAAACTAATGAAGCAGGTAAATCCAAACTCGCTTTCCATTGCAGAAGACATGAGTGGGATGCCGGGGCTGGCTGCTTCTGTTGAAGACGGAGGTTTGGGATTCGATTTTCGCATGGCAATGGGAATGCCTGATTTCTGGATTAAAACCATTAAAGAAAAATCGGATGATGAATGGGATGTTGGCGATATTTTCTACCAGCTTACATCGAAACGTTTAGAGGAAAAAGTGGTGAGTTATGCCGAATCGCATGACCAGGCTTTGGTGGGCGACAAAACAATTATTTTTAGGTTGATTGATAAGGAAATGTACTTTAGCATGCGAAAAGATCAGCCCAATTTAATTGTCGACCGCGGCATTGCACTGCATAAAATGATACGTTTGGCCACCGCCGGAGCTGCCGGTGGAGCCTACCTTAACTTTATGGGAAATGAGTTTGGACATCCGGAGTGGATTGATTTTCCGCGGGAAGGAAACAACTGGTCCTACAGTCATGCCCGCCGGATTTGGAGCATTGCCGAAGATCCGGAATTAAAATTCCACTGGCTGTACGATTTTGATAAAGCGATGGTACAAATGATCAACCAGAATCGTCTGTTAACGGTTCCGTCGGTTGATTTGGTACTCGATAATAAACCCGATAAAGTATTGGCTTTTCACCGGGGACTATTTCTTTTTGTATTTAATTTTAATCCTACTGAATCGTTCACAGATTATGGTATTCCGTTGGGAGCGGGGAAATATAAAATTGTATTAAATACCGACTCAGGCTGCTTTGGTGGTAACGATTTGGTTGACGAAGATATTAGCTATTATACCATGCCGGTTGGCGGAATGGATAGCCAGCATTATTTGAAACTTTATTTGCCTGCACGGACGGCATATGTTTTAAAAAAAATTGATTTTCCGAAAGTGAAATAAATGGGTAAATCGAAATTTCAAACGATTGTTTCTGTCCCAAATTATTTATGGGAAACGGGCTATGGGCGCAACAATCTTTTTATGGGCTCGTGTTTTACCGAAAACGTGGGCAAAAAAATGGCTGAATTAAACCATTCGGTCGATATCAATCCATTTGGAATTTTATACAATCCAATGTCGGTAGCTTTGGGGCTCGAAATTTTGATGAACAAAAAAGTGTTCTCAAAAAACGATTTGATTCGGCACGGCGATTTATGGCATAGTTTTGCGCACCATGGGCGTTTTTCTGCATTGGATGAAAACGAAACGCTCCGGAATATAAATGATCGGATTGACCTGTCATCCGAGTATTTGAAGACAGTAGATTTTTTGTTCATTACCTTCGGAACAGCATGGATTTATAGGTACAAAACCAGTGGCGAGGTGGTTTCAAATTGCCATAAAATACCTGCCCGGGAGTTTCACCGCGAACGACTCTCGGTAAACGATATAGTTGAAAAATACACAAAGCTGTTAAAAGACCTCTGGAAGATAAATCCGAATTTAAAAATACTTTTTACGGTTAGTCCAATCCGGCATTGGAAGGACGGAGCTATTGAAAATCAGCGAAGTAAAGCAACTCTTTTGCTTGCTGTAGAACAACTCGTTCAACTTTTTGCCAATGATAAATGTGCTTATTTTCCATCGTACGAAATAGTAATGGATGAATTGCGCGATTACCGGTTTTACGCCGAAGACATGTTGCACATCAGCGATGTGGCAGTGAATCACATTTGGGAAATATTTGAGGAAAACCTGATTGACGCAGAAAGTAGAAAATGGGCAAAAGATGTACAAAAAATCAGGTCAGCGGTCAATCACAAACCCTTTAATAAATCATCAGAAGAGTACTATAAGTTTCTGTGCAAAACCTTGAAAATGTGCACAGATCTTGAGTCTAACAGTTCAGATATTAACTTAAAGTTAGAAAAAGATTATATAAATGTTCAATTGAAAGAAATCAGGCCTGAGTGAAAATTGTGTGACAAAAATCCCTTAATTTTGATAGTGCGATTTGTCATCTGCAACATTTGGGCAATTTAGTACAGAACTCCAAATTTTACGCCTATGCATTATCTTCATTTCGACAAAGAACAATTGGTAAATCTCGAATACTCACTTTACCGCGAAATATTACGCTCTAACCGGGCTGGTTCGTATTTAAGCACTACTTTAAACGGATGTAATACCCGAAAATATCATGGTTTACTGGTGTGCCCGATTAAAAACTTTGGAGGAGAAAAACATGTTCTTTTATCGTCGTTAGACGAAACAATAATTCAGAACGAAGCTGAATTCAATCTTGGCATTCATCGTTTTAAAGGGGGCACTTATGAACCCAAAGGTCACAAATACATAAAAAATGTGGAGTTTGGGATTATACCTAAAATCACCTATCGGGTGGGAGGTGTAGTTCTTACAAAAGAGCGGCTGCTGGTTGAAAAGGAAGAACAGATTCTGATTAAATATACCCTGGAAGAAGCAAAGTCGCCAACCAGTCTGCGACTGAAACCGTTTCTGGCATTTCGTAATATTCACCAGTTGAGTAAAGCAAACATGTCTGCAAATACCAAATACAAAAAGGTGGAAAAAGGAATAAAAACGAAACTGTACGAAGGTTTCCCGGAGTTGTACATGCAAACCAGCAACGACTCCGATTTTATTGCCGTTCCCGACTGGTATTACGACATTGAATATTTAAAAGAATTACAACGCGGGTATGATTTTCTAGAGGATCTTTTTGTACCGGGATACTTCGAGTTTTCGTTAAAAAAGGGAGAATCAGTAGTTTTTTCAGCCGGCTTGTCAGAGGCAAATCCGGTGTCGTTAAAACAGAAGTTTACCCGCGAAATGAAAAAACGCAGAGGAAAGGAAACTTTTACAAGTGCATTGGAAAATGCTGCCCACCAATTTGTAATGCACGGAAAAAATACGGCCGATATAATTGCGGGTTTCCCCTGGTACGATAGCATTACTCGCCAAACCTTTGTGTCGTTGCCTGGTTTATGTCTGGCTTTTAACGATTCCACTTTATGTGAAAAGATTCTTGATTCGTATTTGAAATATTTCAACGATGGATTTTTCCCCGATCAGATAAATGCCACAAAATTAACTTACAATTCGGCCGATGCATCCCTGTGGTTCATCTGGGTGATTCAGCAATATTTTAAAAAGAAAAATAATCCCGACGACATTTGGAATTTATATGGCGATGCAATTAAACGGATATTGGAAGCCTATAAAAATTCAACCCTCGAATATGTTGGGTTGAATAAAGATGGCCTGGTTTACGCAAATAAAAAAGATACAGCTTTAACCTGGATGGATTCTTATGTTCAGGGAAATCCGGTTGTTCAGCGGGCAGGTTTAACGGTTGAGGTAAATGCTTTGTGGTTTAATGCCATTTGTTTTGCCTTGGATTTGGCCGATATGGTTGGCGATGAGGAATTTATTTCGGAGTGGAAACACATGGTAAAAAGTGTTGGGCAGTCGTTCTTAAAAACATTTTGGAGCGAAGGACACGGTTATCTTGCCGACGTCGTAAAAGGGAAGCAAGCCGATTGGTCGGTGCGTCCGAATATGGTTTTGGCAGTGGCCATGGATTATTCGCCACTTTCAAAAGAACAACAAAAACAGGTACTAAGTGTCGCCAAACGAAAACTGCTTACCAATCGTGGGCTTCGTTCCCTATCTCCCGATCATTTGAGGTACAAGGGATTAATTACAGGTAGCCCCGACGAGCGCGAATCGGTTATACACATGGGAGCTGTTTACCCCTGGCTTCTCCAGTTTTTTGTTGAAGCCTATTTAAAAATTCATAAGCGTGGTGGTTTGCCTTTTGTAAAACAAATTATTGAAAGTTTTGAAGAGGAAATGACCGAACACTGTATCGGAAATATTCCGGAAATGTACGACGGAAATCCGCCACATGTTGGCAAGGGAGCCATATCGCAAGCCTGGAGTATTGCAGGTGTTTCGTACGCTGCCAATTTAATTCAAAATTACAAGGAGTGAGGAATTAGCTATGAAAGTATTGATGTTTGGATGGGAGTTTCCTCCGCACATTTCAGGAGGACTGGGAACGGCTTGTTACGGGCTTACCAAAGGCTTGGCCGAAATTGAAGACATGGAGGTAACGTTTGTTGTTCCAAAAGCATTTGGCGACGAGGACCAAACAACAATGCATTTAATTGGCGCCAATACTGTTGCGGTGTCAAAAAAGGATTTTCAGTTTGCCGAAGGAAACAAAACAATTGAATACCTGGAAGTTGATTCGCAAATTATTCCTTATGTTGGCGAAGAAGAGTTTTGGAAATTAAAAAGCGAAAAATACACCCCACAGACAAAATTTGTGGAGACGGATGAAAACGCCAAAATTAATTTTACCGGTACATACGGACCTGGATTAATGCAAGAGATAAGAGATTATGCTCTTGTGGCGCAAATTATTGCCGCCGAAAACAAATACGATGTAATACATGCCCACGACTGGCTGGCTTATCCGGCGGGTATTGCCGCCAAAAATGCAACCGGTTTGCCTTTGGTCGTTCATGTTCATGCTACCGATTTCGACAGAAGTGGGGGGAATGTAAATCCAAATGTTTATGCCATTGAACGCGAAGGAATGGAAGTGGCAGATAAAATTATAACTGTAAGTAATTTAACACGAAATGTGGTAATTGAAAAATACGGGATACCACCCGAAAAAGTTGTAACCGTGTACAATGCTGTTGAACCGGTTCAGGAAGAACAGGAAGAATTACCACCCAAGTCGATAAATGAGAAAGTGGTTACTTTTTTAGGTAGGATTACCATGCAAAAGGGCCCCGAATATTTTATTGAAGCCGCAAATCTGGTCCTTAAAAAAATGCAAAATGTACGTTTTGTAATGGCCGGAAGTGGCGATTTAATGCATGCAATGGTTACCCGGATTGCCGATTTAAAAATTGCTGACAGGTTTCATTTTACTGGTTTTTTGAAAGGAAACGATGTTCAGAATTTATTTAATATGACCGATGTTTTTGTAATGCCTTCGGTTTCTGAACCTTTTGGAATTGTTCCACTCGAAGCCATGCAGTTAAAAGTACCGGTAATAATTTCCAATCAATCGGGGGTGGCCGAAGTTTTAGACCACGCCATTAAAATCGATTTTTGGGATACACATGCAATGGCAGATGCCATTCATGGCGTTTTGAATTATTCGTCGTTGGCCGAACATTTTAAAACGGAAGGAAAAGACGAAGTGGCCGGTTTGAAATGGACCGACTCGGCTAATAATGTAAGAAAAGTATATGTTGAGGCTCTAACACAGAATTAAACACACAAAGGCATGAAATCAATTTGTTTATTTTTTCAGATACATCAACCGTTTAGGCACCGCCGCTACCGGTTTTTCGATATAGGCAACGACCATTATTATTACGACGATTATTCAAACGAAACAATCATGCGTAAAGTGGCTGAAAACAGCTATTTACCTACGAATAAATTGTTGCTGGAACTGGCCAATAAGTTGGAAGGGAAATTTAAAGTGTCCTTTTCAATAACGGGAGTTGCGCTCGAGCAGTTCGAATTGTATGCGCCTGAAGTAATAGAGTCGTTTCAAAAACTGGCAAAAACAGGGTGTGTTGAGTTTCTATCAGAAACCTACTCGCATTCGCTGGCATCGTTAAAAGATGCTGCAATTTTTGCCGACCAGGTAAAACAGCACGACAATCGCATTTTTGGATTGTTTGGCCATAAACCGCGTGTATTCAGAAATACCGAGATGGTGTATTCCGACGAAATTGGCCAGCGTGTTGCAAAAATGGGCTACTCGGCCATGTTAACCGAAGGTGCCAAACATGTGCTGGGATGGAAAAGTCCCAATTTTATGTATGTAAATGCCATAAATCCACGCTTAAAAGTATTGATGCGCAACTTTAAACTCAGCGACGATATTGCTTTTCGTTTCTCCAATAAAAACTGGGCAGAATTTCCGCTCACCGCAGATAAGTACGTGAACTGGCTGGAGAAATTGAATTCGAAAGAGGAAGTTGTTAATTTGTTTTTAAACTACGAAGCTTTTGGCGACCGCCAGACAAAGGAAACGGGTATTTTCGAATTTCTTGAAGCTTTCACAAAAAAAGTAGTGAGCAGCAAAAATCTCGAATTTGCCACACCTTCCGAAGTTGTTGAAAAACTACAACCGGTATCGGCAGTGAGTGTTCCACACCCCATTTCGTGGGCCGACGAAGAACGCGATTTAACCGCCTGGCTGGGAAACGGGATGCAAAAAGAAGCATTTGCCAAATTGTATGATATGAAAAGTCAGATGGCAAAATGTACCCATCCCGAATTGTTAAAAGACTGGAACTATCTGCAGGGAAGCGACCATTTTTATTACATGTCTACCAAGTATTTTTCCGATGGAGAGGTGCACAAGGCTTTTAATCCCTTCGATTCGCCCTACCAGGCCTTTATCAATTACATGAATGTGTTAAGCGATTTTAAAATTAGATTAAATGCCATGGTTCCTGAAAACGAGATGGACAATGAAATAGCGGCACTTCACAAGTTGGTAGAAGAAAAAGATGAGAAAATTAGGAAGATGGAAGCCGATCTTTTGCGTTTACAAAAAGCGAAAAAGAGGAAGATAACACCTCGAAAAAAGAAATAAGATATGTTATGCAACATTAAATTCGCACTTCGAAAATTGTAAAACGTACAATTATTACAAAGTATACTCTATTTTTGACCATGAATTAAATGGTCTGGTTGACTGACGTTTAAAAAGTAAGGAAATGGAAAAAGGAAAAGTAAGATTTATAAAGAATCCGGTTATTGAAGAGCCGGTATGGAAAAGAATAATTGTTGAATCGAATTTGCCGGAGTCGCTGACTCCGCTTAAAAATTTATCAAGAAACCTTTGGTGGGTTTGGAATAGCGAAGCACGCGAATTGTTTCAATACATCGATGCTGAGATTTGGGAAGAATGTGAGCATAACCCGATTGTATTGTTAGACCGTGTGAGTTACAACCGATACAAGGAATTGGAAAACGATGATCATTTTTTAAGTAAAATGCATGCTGCTTACGAGTTATTCAACAATTATTTGAATGATCGAAAAACACTGGAAGGACCCGAGATTGCTTATTTTAGTATGGAATACGGGTTACACGATAGTTTAAAGATTTTCTCAGGAGGTTTGGGTATTTTGGCTGGTGACTACTTAAAAGAAGCCAGTGACTCGAAAGTAAATTTGGTTGCAGTAGGTTTATTATACCGTTACGGTTATTTTAAACAAACCCTGAATTTACACGGCGAGCAAATGGCCAACTACGATGCTCAGCAATTTTCTAAAATTCCTGTAGAACCTGCTCTCGATGCAGATGGAAACTGGGTGAGTGTTGAGGTAAGTTATCCGGGAAGAAATTTGATTGCCCGTGTTTGGCAAACAAATGTTGGTTCGGTTAAATTGTATTTATTAGATGCCGACCACCATGAAAACAACGAAGCCGATCGTTTTGTAACTCACCATTTGTATGGTGGCGATAACGAAAACCGCTTAAAACAGGAAATGCTGCTTGGTTTGGGAGGTATAAAAGCACTAAATAGACTGGGATACAAATCTGATGTGTACCACTGTAACGAGGGTCATGCTGCTTTTATTGGTATCGAAAGAATCTCAGACCTTATTGAAACTGAAAAATTAACTTTTGCCGAAGCTAAAGAAGTAGTAAGCGCTTCAACTGTATTTACTACGCATACTCCGGTTCCTGCCGGCCACGACTCGTTCCACAACGATTTGTTCCGATATTATATGGGATTCTTCTCTGATAAATTGGGCTTAGCCTGGGAAGAGTTTGAAATGCTGGGAAAAACAAGGATTGAGGAAGATCATTTTAACATGAGCTACCTGGCCAGTAACTTATCGCACGGAATTAATGGTGTGAGTATGTTGCACGGCGATGTAAGTAAAGAAGTTTTAAAAGACTTGTACAAAGGGTATCTGGAAGAAGAACTTGAAATTGGTTATGTAACCAACGGAGTTCATTATCCAACCTGGGCAGCACAAGAATGGAAAGAAATTCATAAAAAATATTTTGGCGAAGAGTTTCCGGCCACACAATTGAATTTTGAGGTTTGGAAAAACATATACAATGTGCCGGATGCAGAAATCTGGGAGCTTCGTAAAAAGCTTCGTCAGAAAATGATCAATTATATTAAACAACGTTTTTCTGACAACTGGATCAAACGTTCGGAGAATCCGAAACTAATTACCGAAGTAATGGGTAAATTGAACCCAAATACTTTAACCATAGGTTTTGCGCGAAGATTTGCTACTTACAAACGTGCGCATCTTTTGTTCCGTAATTTAGATAACCTGTCGAAAATTGTAAACAATCCCGAACGTCCGGTGCAATTTATTTTTGCCGGAAAAGCGCACCCTGCCGATAAAGCCGGTCAGGATTTAATTAAACACATTGTTGAAGTATCAAAAATGCCTGAATTCAGAGGTAAAATCCTTTTTGTTCAGAATTACGATATGAACCTTGCAAAAATGTTGCTGCAAGGTGTTGACATTTGGATGAATACTCCAACTCGTCCGCTGGAAGCTTCGGGTACCAGTGGCGAAAAAGGAGTTATGAACGGAACACTTCACTTCTCAGTTCTCGATGGCTGGTGGGTTGAAGGGTATCAAAAAAATGCAGGTTGGGCATTGCCTGCCGAGCGTACTTACGATGTTCAGGATTTTCAGGATGAACTGGATGCAGAAACCATTTATGACATTTTGGAACAGGAGGTTGTACCGGCATATTATACACGTAACTCACAAGATATTCCTGAAAAGTGGGTAGGTTTTGTAAAGAATACATTGGCTAACGTTGCGCCAAACTTTACTACCGGACGTATGATAAAAGATTATCAGGACAGGTACTACAATCCACAGTTTGATCAGGCTAAAAAAGTGAAAGCTGACAGCTTCAAACTGGCCAAAGAACTGGCTGAATGGAAAGCAAAAGTTGCGGCTAAGTGGGATGAGATCGAAGTAAAGAAAATTGAGATCATTGATGGTATTACACAAAAAATGTTGATGGGAGAAAAGTATCCTGTTCGCGTTTGGGTTGACCTGAAAGGACTAAATGCCAAAGAAATTGGCTTGGAAGTAGTAATTACGGAAAACGAGGATGGAAAAGACAGAATAGTTGCTGCAGTGGAGTTCGAGTCAGAAAAATGTGAAGGAACTGTTTGCTGTTACAAGCATATTATTAAGCCTGATCATCCGGGATCGTTTGCCTACAGCTTCCGTTTATTCCCAAAACATGAAGCACTTCCTCACCGTCAGGATTTCAAATATGTAAAGTGGATTAACTAAGAATTTAATTTATATTAAAAAAGGTGCTCGTAAGGCACCTTTTTTATTTTTGCGATTATTGTTTCAAAATTTACTTTTGTAGAACAAAAATTGTAAACCATATCGCAATGAGCCGGAAAAATATTGGCAAAAAGATCAAAGAGTTTCGCGAGTTTAGAAAAATAACTCGTGAGCATTTTGCTGTTAAAGCAAATCTGGATGTTGTACAACTGGAGGAAATTGAAGAAAACGGAACTGTTCCTTCCCTGGGGCATCTTATAAAAATATCACGTGCTTTTGGCGTTCGTATCGGAACCTTTCTCGACGATGTGGACAGCATTGGTCCTGCAGTAGTAAAAGCTGGTGAAGCACAAGCTGCATTAAGTTTTTCAACCAAAGACGAAAGCTCTCGTGAGCATCTGAATTTCTTTTCGTTGGCGCAGGCAAAAGCAGGACGACACATGGAACCTTTTGTTGTTGAAATAGAACCTGCTTCCGAGTCGGATTATAAACTTTCGTCGCACGAGGGTGAGGAGTTTATTTTTGTGTTGGAAGGGAATGTGGAGATTAACTATGGCAAAGAAATATACCTGCTTGAAAAAGGAGATACCATTTATCTTGATTCGATAGTAGCACACAATGTACATGCTGGTGGGAATCAGGTCGCAAAAATTCTTGCGGTTATTTATACTCCGGTATAATTTTATTTTAATTTAAAAACATGCAGCTACTTGATTATACACTGGGGCAAATGCTCGAAAAATGGGCATACGAAACCCCGGATAAAGATTTTATAGTTTATCCCGATCGCGATTTACGTTTTACATATCAAGAGTTTAACGATCGTGTTGATCAGCTGGCAAAAGGATTGCTTTTTATTGGCATAAAACCGGGCGACAAAGTAGGTATTTGGGCAAAGAATGTGCCCGACTGGACTACCCTGATGTTTGCCACAGCAAAAATAGGTGCAATATTGGTAACCATAAATACCAATTACAAATTGGCCGAACTTGATTATTTGCTAAAAAATGCAGATATAAATACCTTGTTTTTAATTGATGGTTACCGAGACAGCGATTACGTAAAAATGATATTTGAGCTGGTACCGGAGTTAAAAACACAGGCGCGGGGCGAGCTGAATAGTGAAAGATTTCCGGAACTAAAAAATGTAGGGTTTATCGGACAGCAAAAACACAGGGGAATGTACAATACCACTGAACTTATTTTGCTGGGTAGCCACATCGACGATTTAGAGCTTGAAAGTGTAAAAGAAACCTTAAACTGCCACGATGTAATTAACATGCAGTACACTTCGGGGACAACCGGTTTTCCCAAAGGAGTAATGTTATCGCACCACAATATTTTAAACAATGGATTTGCCACCGGCGAGTGTATGAAGTACACCGAAGATGATCGTCTTTTGGTTTGTGTTCCCTTGTTTCATTGTTTTGGTTGTGTTTTAGCTGTTTGTGCAATAATTACGCATGGTTCCACTATGGTTTTTACCGAAGACTTTGATCCGTTAATGGTGCTTGCATCGGTTCAAAAAGAAAAATGTACAGCTTTATATGGCGTACCCACCATGTTTATTGCCGAATTAAACCACCCCATGTTCGATATGTTTGATTTAAGTTCGTTACGAACCGGAATTATGGCAGGGGCACTTTGTCCGATAGAAACCATGAACCAGGTAATGGGCAAAATGAACATGAAGGATATAATTATTGTGTATGGTTTAACCGAATCATCGCCGGGAATGACAGCAACACGGACTCACAACTCCGCAGAAGTAAGATCGACCACGGTTGGTTTTGAATTTCCAAATGTGGAGGTAAAGATTGTAAATCCGGAAACAGGAGAAGACTGTTCGGTAGAAGAACAAGGCGAAATATGCTGCCGCGGATACAACGTTATGAAAGGTTATTATAACAATCCGGAAGCCACAGCCAAAGCAATAGACGAAGATGGCTGGTTGCATTCGGGTGATTTGGCTGTTAAAACCGTAGATGGTTTTTATCGGATAACCGGACGAATAAAGGATATGATTATTCGGGGTGGTGAGAACATTTATCCGCGCGAAATTGAAAATTATCTTTATCGCCTGCCGCAAATTGAAGCCGTTGAAGTTGCAGCTGTTCCGAGTAAAAAGTATGGCGAAGCTGTTGGAGCATTTATAAAACTAAAAAGTGGACAAAATCTAAGCGAAGAAGAAATCGTTGATTTCTGCAGAGGAAATATTGCGAGGTTCAAAATTCCAAAATATATCTTTTTCGTCGATGAATTTCCAATGACCGCAAGCGGTAAAATTCAAAAATACAAACTCAGTCAGTTGTCGGTTAAATTGTGCGAAGAAAGAGGAATTGAGATTATTTGATCACTGAATAAGGTGTGAGATATATAACAACAAGCACTGTTTTAATTCCGGCATAAAGAAATAACTGTTATATATGTGCGAAGGGTAATTGAATTGCACAATTGAGAGTAATAAAGCCAGCGTTTTTTAACGCCTGGCTTTTTTTGCATTCAGCCAGCCGGGCCGCTCTCATCACTGCCAATTTTGTCGATTGTATGGAAATAGCTAAAACGGCTTACTTGCCTAAAAAAACAGAATATATTTTCTGAATCAGGGATTTGAATTATCTTTACGCCTTCCTTTGGTAGTGTTAGTCTGCAAAAGACATGGATAACAAATACAAACAAAACAAACATGGCTAAATACAAACGTATTCTTTTAAAACTGAGTGGCGAATCGTTAATGGGAGATCAGCAATACGGAATTGATCAGAATCGTCTGAGTGATTATGCAGAAGAAATTGCAGAAATTGTAAAATCAGGCGTTCAGGTTGGAATTGTAATTGGCGGCGGAAATATTTTTCGTGGTTTAAGTGGAGCTGCCAAAGGATTTGACCGCGTAAAGGGTGATCAGATGGGAATGCTGGCGACTGTAATAAACAGTCTTGCGCTTAATTCAGCCCTGGTAAATGCAGGAGTAAAATCGAAAGTACTTACAGCCATTCGCATGGAACCTGTTGGAGAATACTATAGCAAAGAAAAAGCAGTTGAAGCTCTTTCAAATGGTGAAGTAGTAATTATTTCAGGCGGAACCGGGAATCCATATTTTACTACCGACACTGCAAGCGCTCTTCGTGGAATCGAAATTGAAGCCGAGCTTATGCTGAAAGGAACACGAGTTGACGGTATTTATACAGCCGATCCGGAAAAGGATCCGGGTGCAACTAAATTTGATAAAATTAGTTTCGACGAAATTTACAACCGGAATTTGCGAATTATGGATTTAACTGCTACAACCTTGTGTAAAGAAAACAATTTACCTATTTATGTGTTTAATATGGATGAAAAGGGTAATTTACAGAAAGTTATGCAAGGTGATGAAATAGGAACTTTGGTTCACAGTTAATCCTTTCACTATTTGAATTTGTAATAAATTATATAAAAAATTTTCGCGTAAATATATTTTTTCTATATTTGCTAACAGTCCAAAATTGGAAAACAGGCTTATCCTAATGCAAGAAGAAGTTGAATTTGTTTTAGACATTTGTAATGAGAAAATGAGTGCTGCTGTTGAGCACTTGGAAAAGGAGTTGGTACACATTAGGGCAGGAAAAGCATCTCCAAGTATGTTGGATGGCGTTCTGGTAGAATATTATGGAAGTATGACTCCGTTAGCTCAGGTATCGAACGTAAGTACACCTGATGCACGGACACTGGCCGTACAACCCTGGGAGAAAAACTTAATTCCTGCTATTGAAAAAGCGATTATGAATGCCAATCTGGGTTTAAATCCGGATAATAATGGCGAAACAATCCGCATCAATATTCCGGTTTTAACCGAAGAGAGAAGAAGGGGCTTGGTAAAACAAGTTCATCAGGAAGGAGAGCATGCCAAGGTAAGTATAAGAGGAGCACGAAAAGATGCAAACGTTAGTCTGAAGAAATTAGAAAAAGAGGGACTTTCGGAAGATCTTGAAAAGGATGCTGAGGCAAGTGTACAAAAATTGACGGATGATTTTGGTAAGAAAGTAGACTCTTTAGTGGAAGCTAAAGAAAAAGATATTATGACTATTTAATTGTTTCTAGTTTTCTGTTTTCTGAACATTGTTTAA
The DNA here is from genome assembly GCF_963675585.1 of uncultured Draconibacterium sp. Lineage (NCBI taxonomy): Bacteria > Pseudomonadati > Bacteroidota > Bacteroidia > Marinilabiliales > Prolixibacteraceae > Draconibacterium > uncultured Draconibacterium sp. The sequence continues at coordinate 3,946,821 of NZ_OY776414.1, read as the reverse complement.
TTGTTTTCATGGCTTTGAGGCAGCTTGTAGAAGCTGCCTTTTTTTTTGCCCTAATTCCGGCACTCTTTTCGTTTAAAAAAATAACTTTTCTTTTCGCTTTTTACATCGTATGTAAATAGTTCTGCTTTTTCGTTTTTATAAAACAGAGCTAACAATCCAATGTCGCCGGCACAAAACAAACTGTGGGTGCACATTATCGTCATAAAAAGGAATACAACCGGGTGTTTGTAAAAAAGAATCAATCCAAGAAGAGTAACAATCTTAACTACAACCAGGGGAGTTAAGGCAATAATTGTAAACTCTTTTTTATTCATTACATGTTGATCGGCTTCAGCATAAAAAATAAATTTTTTTAAATATGCTCCATAATTTACTTTGGGTGCACCCATTTGTTTTAATGCAATTCCATGCAGCAATTCATGAATAACAATCAGAAAACTAAATGAGAAAAGTAAGGCTGCCAAAACGTAAATTAAAGGTACAGCATTGTTTTTAAAGGCTTGAACAGTGGCCCAAACAAAAACAAATAAACCAATTAAACCCATCAGCAATTGGTAAACCATGTAGAACTTTACGAGTTTGCCTCCCGTTGAAAGCTGATCGAGTACAAACTCTTTTATCTCTTTGTGATCGAGTTCGGCAACCAACTCAAATTGCTCGTCGTTTTGTAATTCGTTGATGCCTGGATTAGTCATATTATTCGTAACGAATAATTTTATAAAGGTCTTTTAAATTGAATAATTTCAGAAGTACAGCAAATACCACTGAACCCAGAATCATTGCCAGATAACCATAAAACCACTGATCGATTTGTTTGGAAAGCGTACCTAAAACAGCAACTACTCCAACAAACAATAAAAGTTGTATCAGGTATTTAAGTTCAATTTTGAGTTTAAAGATGAGAACGGCCAGAATAAGTTGGGTTGCACCGGTAATTATTTGTGTTACCAGGCTGGCCCAGGCAGAGCCAAAAGCATAGAATCGGGGAATCAGTACAAGGTTCAATACTATATTTATTACCATGGCAAAAAAGGCCATAATGTTCAAATGTTTCATGCTTCCGTTGGCAGTAAGCAGAGTTCCAAAAATATAAGTAGTGGCTATCCCGATAAATCCGGTCATTAAAATACCCAGAATACCCGATGAATTTTCGGTGTTTGACGCGTACAAAACACCCATTATTTCTTTGTTGTAATAGATACTTGAAATTGCGATTATAATGGCCGGAACGATTAAAAGTGTAAACGATAGTTTAACCATAGGCCCCACTTTTTCCTTGTGCTTTATCATTTTGGCAAAAATGGGAAGCAGTAGTCCGGCAAATAAAACTCCAAACATCGAAACGGCATCCAGCAAGCGAAAAGCCTGCGCATAAATTCCGGCTTGCTCCTTTCCAAAAGGGTCGGGCAAAAGGCGTTCTATCATAACCGAATCAATTCGGTTATAAAACGACATCAGTAAAATTAGTAAAGCATAAGGATATGATTTTCGGAGAAATACCCGGAAAAATGTGAGATCGAAACGGACTTTTATTTTGCCTGATTTCTGCAAAACAATTGTAAAAGTTATAAGCGAAGTTAATCCATATGCAACGGTTTGGGCATAGACAAACCATTCGATAGTAAAGTTCTGTTTAAAGGCCGGTATAAAAAGCAACACGCTGCAAATGGCAATCATAAAACTACGGTCGAGCACCGAAATAAAACTGTCGGTTCGGAACAAATGAAGTGCACTAATATTCGATCGGAGATAGAGCGTAAACGAGATGAGGAACTGGTTCAGGATCAGAAATAAAAGTAAATGCATTTGTATGTTTCTGTACCCAATAATAGCTGCCACTGCCAGGCTAAAGGCAGCATATACAATGGCCAGCATAAACTTTAAACCCACAATATTGGATAGGTGTTTGGGCAGTAAAAAATTATGCTGGGCAATGTTTCGGTTGTTGTAATTGGTTATTCCTACATCCAGAAGAATATTCAAAAGCATCGAAAAATTAAAAAGAGCGAAATACATTCCAAAATTTTCGTCGCCAACCGTGTTTTGTACCGTTCGGTCGATACCAAACAGCCAAAATGGTTTTATTAAAAGATTCAGGAAAAGGAGTAAGATAAGATTGGTTATAAATTTACGTTTCAAAACGCTCTTTTTGATAAGGTTAATACAAACAGCTCAATGTTTTAAATAAGTTAATCAGAACTCGATTCAGCCACAATTGTCGATGAGTTTTCGAGTAATTCTGCCGGGTAAATACAACGACTTTAAAATATTTCAGAATGGTCTGTTTACTTTACTTTTTGAACGCTTAAATGTAAGAAATATTGAACAGACTGAACCGATAAAAATCAACAGTTTCTTTGTACATTTACCCAAATTTGAAGTTTTAAATATGGTAATTGCAGTAAATACCCGATTACTCTTAAAAGGAAAGCTGGAAGGAATAGGTTGGTTTTCGTTTGAAACATTAAAACGGATGACATTAAATCATCCGGAACATGAATTTATATTTATTTTCGACCGACCTTATAATCAGGACTATGTGTTTTCCGACAACGTAACTCCTGTTGTGATTGGTCCGCCAACCCGCCATCCTGTTTTGTGGTATTTATGGTTCGATTTTCAAATCCCAAGAATCCTAAAAAAATACAAAGTCGATTTGTTTTTATCGCCCGATGGTTATTTGTCGCAGCGAACAAAGGTACCTCAACTAGGTGTAATTCACGACATAAACTTTGTTCACCGCCCCGATGATTTACCCTGGCTGAAAGCAAAATATTACAATTATTATTTCCCAAAATTTGCCAGAATAGCCAAACGATTGGCCACAGTGTCGTTTTATTCAAAAGAAGATATTACGCGTTCGTTTAAAGTTGATTACGACAAGATTGATGTGGTTTACGATGGCATTAATCAGATTTTTGCGCCCATTACTGAAGAAGAAAAAGTAATGGTTCGTGACAAGTATACAAATGGTTCAGAATACTTTTTGTTTGTGGGTGCCTTACATCCGCGAAAAAATGTATGTGGTTTACTTAAGGCATTTGATGCCTTTAAAAGTGTAAATGGCAATACTACAAAACTGGTAATAGTTGGTGGCGAAATGCATAAAACCGGGCCAATTTTCGATACCTACGAGAACATGCGCAATAAAAAAGATGTGGTGTTTACCGGCCGTGTTAGCACAAACGAGCTGCACGATATTTTTGGTGGTGCAATGGCCTTAACGTTTGTTCCTTTTTTCGAAGGATTTGGAATTCCAATTGTTGAAGCGATGAGCGCTGGGGTTCCTGTAATATGTTCGAATACAACTTCTATTCCTGAAGTGGGTGGAAACGCGGTACTTTATGCCGATCCTTTAAAAATCGATCAGATAACAAACGCGATGATAAAACTTCATGATAACAAGGAGCTCAGAGAATCGTTGATCGAAAAAGGTTTCGTGCAAAAGGAGAAATTTAGTTGGGATGAAACCGCACGTTTACTTTGGATGAGTGTTGAGAAAAGTCTTCAGTAATCAGTGATTAGTCGCAGTGATCAGTCGCAGTGAACAGTTGCAGTGAACAGTCGCAGTCACAGTGAACAGTCGCAGTAAACAGTTATATAATTTGACAATTTAGCAATTATACAATTTTCAAATTTGGCCTTTATTACATGAATAAACAGAAACTTCTTCCTTTTTACAACAAGAATACAATCGAGGCAGGATGTGATGAAGCCGGTCGTGGTTGCCTGGCCGGGCCTGTTTATGCTGCTGCGGTTATTTTGCCTCCCGATTTTGAAAATGATTTGCTGAATGACTCTAAAAAGTTGACTGAAAAACGACGCTATAAATTACGTCCACTTATTGAAAAAGAAGCGATTGCCTGGGCTGTTGTTGCTGTTGATAATAACGAGATTGACGAGGTGAACATTCTGAATGCCTCCTTTTTAGCAATGAATCGTGCCGTGGAGCAACTCGAAACAACTCCGGAGCATTTATTGATTGACGGAAACCGCTTCCGAACCAAATGTACAATCCCGTATACCTGCATGATAAAAGGCGACGGGCGATTTTATTCCATTGCAGCAGCTTCGGTTTTAGCCAAAACATACCGCGATGATTATATGGCTAAAATTCATGAAGAATTTCCGGATTACGACTGGAATAAAAACAAAGGTTACCCAACAAAAAAACACCGGGCAGGTATAAAAAAGTTTGGCCCGACAAAATACCATCGTATGACATTTCGCTTGTTGGACGAACAACTTTCACTCGAATTTTAAATTGCCAAACTTAGGATTGAAGCAGGCTTACCCTGATTTTCGATACCTGTTTAAAATGTGAGGCAAGCTTACCATAAGCTTTGATGTTTTCTCAAAAAGTGAGCTAAGCTTACCATAAGCTTTGTTGCTTTTTCCAAAAGTGAAGCAAGCTTACCATAAGCTTTGTTGCCCACTCCGGAATTTGATCAGTCTTACCATAAGCTTCGTCAAAAAAAGCTGGAAACAACATTTTTTTCAGTGGTCAGGCAACGTTTTTCATTTACCTTGCATTTTAAAGTTGAAAGCAAACAAAAAAGTGCAACTCGAAAAATTAATTCATAAAGTAAAAAAGGGCGACCGGCGAGCTCAAAAGCTGCTGTTCGATAAGTATGTAGATCGCTTGTTTGCCGTTGCCCGGCGTTATGCTGTTAATGATGATTTGGCAGAGGACGCGCTTTTTCAGGCTTTTATGAAGATTTACACCAAGTTGCCCGAGTTTGAATACATCAACGAGCCGGCATTGGTAGGGTGGTTAACACGTATTGTAATTAACCAGGCGCTAATGGACAGGCGAAAGGAACTGAGTACGCTGTACAAAGTGGAAACGCTGAACGAAGAACGGCACGATGCAGCCTGGTTTGAAGAAATGGACGACGGAGCGCTGATTGACCTGGTAAATGAACTGCCGGATGGATACCGAACCGTGTTTTTAATGAATGCTGTTGACGGTTATGCACACAAAGAGATTGCCGTGGTTTTGGGAATTTCGGAAAGTACATCGCGGTCGCAATTTTTTAAAGCACGTAAATTTTTACAAAAGAAACTCGCACAGGATTATGGACAATCTGGAACATAGAATAAAAAAGGCTTTTATTGCACAAGATGAAAGTTCAGAGTTTTCTGAAAAAGAAGACTTGTGGCAGCGCCTTGATAGTGAAATGCGCCCGCGTAAAGGAGTCGCCGGATTTTGGCGGGTTGCTGCAGTATTGTTGGGAGTTGTTCTTTTTTCGGGAACCTTTGCAGCATTGCAATACCGCTCGAAACAACAAATGCAAATTGATAAGCTTGCGTTCGAAAATGAAAAGCTGGTAAGTACCATTGATTCTTTATGGGCGGTGAAGACGGCACAAAAAACAGAAATACAGATAGTGGAACGCGAAAAAATTGTATACCGCGAAAAAATGGTTGAAAGAAGTAAGAGTAGTTCCGATGAAAACTGGAGGGAGAGGTACCAAAAACTTTCCGACTCAACTCAAATGATTCTGGCGAATAAAACCAAAACCTATAATCAGGAAATTACGCACTTGCAAAACGAACTTCTGGCTGCAAAAAATGAGCTTGTTGAACTTGAAAAAAGTACACAAAACGAATCGGCGAACAAAGCGGCAGTACCTTTTCAATTAAAAAGCGAGCGTGTTGATGTGGGCAAAATTGCATCTCCAAGCGTAAAATCTCCCGAAATGGAAATGAAAATCTTTCAGAAACAATTTATAGAAAACAGAAATAATTTAAACAGCACAATTTTTAAAAAGTAAAGCATGAAAACAATTAAAACAATTCTTCTTTCCGTGCTGATGGTTCTTCTTTCCTTTTCAGTATTGGCAGTAAGCGAGTTTCACAAAGGAGATACCATTAGGTATAAATTCGATAAAATGCTGATCGAGGTGGCCAGCACCAATGCCATCACTAAGCCGCCACATAAATTGGCCATGCAGGAAAGGGTTCAGCAAATTCAAAAGGTGCTCGATGAAATGACTGTTGTTCCTCCGGCTGATGATGAACGGATAACAATTTCGTTTCGCGATCAGGATGATGATTTGTTGGTGTGGAATTTTAAAGAAATTGAGCTGTCGCGTACCAAACGAAACACGAAAAGCCTGGTTGTATTCGACGATGGAACTACGTTTGATAAAGACTTTGGGCGTTACTGTATTTTCTTTTCGTACCGGGCCATGGATATGAAACTATTTATTGATGATCTTGATAATTTGTCCTTTTTTCTTTCTGAAGAATTTGAAAAGAAAGCGCAGCAAAGCGAAGATTTTATGAAAAAGGAGTTTGGCGAAAAATACAAGAAAGGTATTGTAGCCTGGCTCGATCTGCGTGGCGATGAAGTAAAAGCCCACTACCAGAATAATATCAGCAAAAATCTTGACATGTTATTGCTTTCAGGAGGAATAGGATCGGGATGGATAAAAAATACTTTTGTTTCGGACATTAATTTCAGATTGGGTGTTTCTTTCAGTAAAAAAGGAATGTTTAAAAATTTGTATGCCGTTGACTACAGTATGATGTACGACTTTTCGGAATCGAACGAAAATAAGTTTTTCGAACTCAACCATTTTGTTGCACTAACGTGGGAACATAATTTCTCGAACACACCTGTAAGTGATAAGTGGTACGGATTTTCGGTGGGTTATCTGGTAAAACGAAACAACGATTTTTTTAAAGAGAATACGTTTAAAATTGCTGTAAACAAGAAAATTAACGACACGTTTATTGTAAAGCCTGAGTTGTATTTTAACGACTTCTTTAAAAATGTTTATCCCGGAATTCGCTTGTCGGTAGCGTTTTAACTTATTAAGTGATAGTCTGACTTCAAGTCAGGCTATCACTTAAATTTTGCGAAAGCAATTTGTTCGCCCATTCTGATTGTTGTTTCAAAACCTTTTTTTGTATTCGATAGCAAATCCTCGTCAAAGTTCACTTTCCCTTTTTCGAAAAGTAAAACCAAGGTTGATCCGCCAAAAGCAAAATAACCTTTTTCGTCTCCTTTTTCTATTTCAGAGTTGGCCGTATACGTTTGAATAATGCTGCCAACCATGGTTGCTCCAACATCAGAAATTAGAATGTCGCCGTAATCCTGGTTGCTTAGTATGCAGTATTCGCGGTAGTTTTCACAGAATATTTTTAAACTTCCTTGCAAAGCCAGTGGCGAAACTGAAAAATAGTGTCCGTTGATTGCTTTTGATGCGGAAACTTTGCCCGAAGCCGGAAAATGAAAACGATGGTAATCGGCAGGTGCCAGACGGATGATTGCCATTGCTCCGTCTTCGTATTTTTTAGCCAATTCGTGCTTACGCAAAAAGGACGTAAGCGTGAACTCCGATCCTTTCACAAAAAAAGCAGAAACATCGTCTATCGTTTGAAAAGCCAGAATTTTACCATCGGCTGGCGATACAATGTTTTCCTCGATTGGGCGGGCGTTTTTCTGTAACTTTCGATAAAAAAAGGAGTTAAAAGTTTCGAATTTGGCAACATCGCTAATTTGGCATTCGTTTAAGTTGATTTTGTGCTCGTTTACAAACTCCGGAATTCGTTTTGCCGAAAGTTTAGTATTCATATACCAGCCGCCCAAATCAGAAACTATTTTGCGTTTAAAGAGCAGGTTTAAAGCTACTTTCCCGCTTCCGGTAGAGTACAACCATTTTAACATTCCTTCGCTGGGAACATTCTCGGTTCGTAATTCACCGCTCGCTCGTTCAATGTACTTTATTGTCTCCATTTTAGGATCTGATTCAACTTTTGTTTGACACGCTAAAAGTACTAAAAGTAGGAATGTGAAACTTAGGTATCTTTTCAAATTTATTCAGGTTTATAACCAATATCATCCAATAATTGCGCTTGCATCGACGCTTCAACAGCCAGTTCGTCACAACGTTCGTTTAGCGGGTTGTTGGCGTGTCCCTTTACCCAGACAAACTTTACCACGTGTTTTTTATAAATGGCAAGAAAACGCATCCATAGGTCGGAATTTTTTTTGCCTTTAAAACGGGTTTTAACCCAGTTGAAAACCCAGCCTTTGGTAACCGAATCGGCAACGTATTTCGAATCGGTGTAAATAGTTACATCGCAGCCTTCAATTTTTAAGGTTTCCAGCGCCACAATTACCGCCAGCAATTCCATTCGGTTGTTTGTTGTAAGTTTATAGCCTTCCGACAGTTCTTTGCGGTGTTCGCCCGAAAGCATTACAATGCCGTAGCCTCCGGGGCCGGGATTGCCTCTTGCTGCACCATCAGTGTATATTGTAATTTTTGGACGAGCCATTTTGTTGTTTTGTATTTTGATTACAAAATAGGGAGTATTATTCTAAATAAGCAAACAATGTTTTCCTTTAGGTATTTTAAAAACTTCAATGTTATTTACAAAAAGGGGGATTAATGAATTTTTCGGATGATAAACAAATAAGATGATATTTCGAAGAAATTTACAAGCCAAGCTAAAAGAAACATGTTTTTGCCCTGTCGGGCAGATTTTACTTTTTGTCATGAGAGAATAAGTAAACACGGGAAAGGCATTTTCGAGCCAAGGCTGCGTCCGCTTCGCTCGAAAAAGCTACACGGTAACTGCTAAAATATCTGAAACTCGTCATACTTCCTCATACGCCAGTAATTTTTAACGCTGTCACCACTTGTTTTCCGGCTCACCGGCCGAGGCCAGGCTTCGATGTAGCTTTTTGCGTAACGTTACATTAGCCGAACGGCCTCTTTTGGGCTTCGCCCGGAGTTGAAGTGAAACCTTAATGAGAGCGGGAAGCTCCGAGTGAGCGAGGAGATCACCCGTCCGAATTTAGGTTTTATGAAAGCGAAGTGTGAAGCCCAAAAGCAGCCTTGAACTTTCTGTTTCGTCTTTGCTTTAAGGCAAAGATGAAGGCCGTCGGCAGGCAGTAGTTCTAATAGCTTTGGTGTGATTTCAAAAGACCCTGAATTTAATTCAGGCTGACGCACGTCATATGAATCATCACAGATACAAACGAAAAACCCCGCCAAACTTTGACGAGGTTTTCGTAAAATATCTTGAATTCGCTTAGCGAATAATTTCCATTTCGTCGATCAGGTTTTGAGCACCGGCATAAACATCAACCACCCAAAGCACAAAACGAATGTCAACGTTGATACAGCGCTGCAGATTGTCTTCAAAATCAAGGTCGCCACTCATTGCTTCCCAGTTTCCGTCAAAAGCAATTCCGATTAACTCTCCTTTACCATTAATAACAGGGCTTCCCGAGTTTCCTCCGGTAATGTCGTTGTCGGTAAGGAAACAAGTGTGCAATTTACCATCGGCATCGGCATATTTTCCGTAATTTTCATCAAGCAACAATTCTTTCATACGGGCAGGTACGTCAAATTCGTAATCGCCCGGAATTTCTTTTTCCAAGTAACCGTTAGTAGTCGTGTAGTATTTGTAGGTTACTCCGTCTCTCGGATCGTAATCTTTTACAGTTCCATAGGTCAGGCGCATGGTTGAATTGGCATCGGGATAGTATTTTTTCTCCGGATTCATTTCCATTAATCCGGCTACAAAAAGACGACGTCCTTTTCCCAGTTCCTGGCCACCTGCAGCTTGTTCCTTCGAAATGTCACGGAATGTATCGAAAATGGCCGTTGCAGCCTGGTATCCCATATCTTTCTGAAGTACTTTTAAACTTGGATTATTAAGAAATGCAATCAATTCTTCTTTGTTGTCGAATACCGATTTCTGGAACATTTTTTCAGAATACTTTGAATAGTCGCCTTTGTATTTTCCCTGAATGTCGGCATAAAATGACGGATAGTATTTCGAATTGTTTTTGTCGGCATAAATTTTCATCAAAGCAGCTGCGATTTTTTCGTCGGTTTCGGCACTGTAGTCTTTAAAATATCCTTCGGCGCGTGCTTTTAAAGCTTCGGCAACTTTCGAAATTTTTTCCTGATTTTCTTCCGGATTCTCAAGCAAATCGGCCAGTGGTTGGGCGCTGTTGGCAAACAAGAAAATTTCAGGTCCCATTAAAAGGGCTTCAACCATGTACTGGCGCGCTTTGCTGGCTTCCACATCCTGATAATTTTTTTCTATTAAATCAAGAGCTTCACCATATTTTGCTTTCCTTCCTGCATCGGCATTTACCCAGGCAGTAAATTCATTTTCCAGTTCTTTTTTCTGAGCAACAATTCCCAGTTTTTCAAGTGCTTCGTTTTGTCCAATTGCATTTTTGTAATAGTTGGCGCTTCGTGCATGTTTTGATGCATACTGAATTTTAGCCTTTTGACTGGTTGCCATGTACTCAGCAATAATGTCAAGTTTTTTCTCACGAACTTCAATGCGCGATGCATTGGTTACATTCATTGTATATTCAATTCCGAACGATGTTTTGTATCGGTTTGTACTTCCGGGGTATCCAAAAACCATTGCAAAATCACCTTTTTCAACACCTTTTAGTGAAATTGGCAAGAAATGTTTTGGCTGGTATGGAATATTATCTTCCGAGTATTCGGCTGGTTTACCATCAGGGCCTGAATAAACACGAAACATTGAAAAATCGTTGGTGTGACGTGGCCACATCCAGTTGTCGGTATCGCCACCAAATTTACCCAAAGCTTGTGGTGGAGCACCTACCAAACGAACATCGTTAAATGTTTCGGTTACAAACAGAAAATATTGGTTGGCGTTAAAAAAGTCACGAATATATACTTCGTAGTGGCTGTCGCCCTTTGCTTCTTTTTCAAGCTCTTGTACCGCGTTGTTAATTTTACGTGCTCTTTCGCTTTCATCCATTTCGTCGTTCAAGTCGGCTAAAACTTTCTCGGTTACATCCTCAACACGAACCAAAAAAGTTACCGTTTTACCCGGGTTAGGAAGTTCTTCCTCTTTCGACATGGCCCAAAAACCATCTTGCAGATAGTCGTGTTCAACACTCGAATGACTCTGAATTTCGCCAAAACCACAGTGGTGGTTGGTCAATAACAAACCATCTTTCGAAATAACCTCTGCGGTACACGAACCATGATCCAGCGCAACAATTGCATCTTTCAGGCTCGATTGGTTAATGCTGTAAATGTCCTCAGCATTTAATTCGCAGCCCATTTTTTGCATGGTGTTGATATTCAGTTTATGAATTAATGAAGGCAGCCACATTCCTTCGTCGGCAACAGCTGAACTGTAGATAAATACAGAAAGCAGCAGCATTAAAGTAATTTTTCTCATTATATATTATTTACGTGTTTTCTTAATGAATTTGCAAATATAGTTTTTCAATTGTCTTAACAATGTGATATTTATCGCTTTTGTAAAGCGGTAGTTTTTCAAGTAATAGTTGCACAATGCATACCGGAATAAAAGTCGGAAACTTTAATCGCCTGTGATTATTCAATCGGTTTGGTTTCAGCATATGTATTTAAAAATCGGTCTGAATTACACAAAATCAATTTTTTCAATAAAAAAGATCTGAATCCGGAATTTTAAAAGCATTGTTGAATGTATATTCACACTTAAAAGTAATTTCCGAAAGCTGAATTTTGTTCACTCGTTTTTACAAGTTGGTTAAAAATCCCTAAACATCAGTGGTATTCATCAATTGTTGTTAAATTTGCATCTCAAAATGAATTTGGGGTGGAAGAGAAGAAAAAATTATACGATAAATTAAAAAATCAGTACCGCTTAATTGTCTACAACGACACTACTTTTCAATCGGTTTGGAGTATGAAACTCTCAAGGTTAAAAGTGTTTACAGTTACCAGTTTGTTGTCGGCAGTTATAGTTGTTTTGGTTATTTTACTGATTGCCACAACGGGATTACGTGAGTATATTCCGGGCTATCCAAAGGCCGAGTACCGGCAAATGTTGGTGCACAATGCGCTAAAAGTTGACTCGTTGGAACAGGAACTTGCCAAACGCGACCAGTTTTTCAAAGGGATTCAGGCGATTATGGCCGGAGAAGTACCTGAAGATGATTTATCAAGTCAGACCGAATTTTCGCAGGAAGAGGTGGAGTTTAAGGAATACAATCACGACTCGGTATTTCAGGATGAATTATTGGCAGAGCAGTTAAGTTTATCGATACAAAACAATGTTGAACGAACCATAGGGATTAGCCAGGTTCATTTTTTTGTACCGGTAAACGGAGTGGTTACCGAACATTTTAATTCCTCGCCCGATCATTTCGGAATCGACCTTGTAAGCGAACCCAATGCTCGTATATCCGCCGTCTTAGGAGGAACTGTCATTTTTTCGGGATGGACACTGGAAACCGGATATGTTATATACATTCAACACGAAGCCGATTTAATTTCGGTGTATAAACACAATTCAGAACTACTAAAAAGTACAGGCGATAAAGTAAATGCCGGTGAGGCCATTGCAATTATTGGAAATACCGGTGAAATAACTACGGGGCCACATTTGCATTTCGAACTTTGGCACAAAGGGGCGGCTCTTAATCCTGAACAATACATCGATTTTTAAAATGAAGAAAAGAATAGCAATTCTCGGATCAACCGGGTCAATTGGTACGCAGTCGCTTGAGGTAATTGCACAAAATCCCGACGATTTCGAAGTTGAAGTTTTAACGGCCAACAACAATGTGGAGTTGCTGGTGCAGCAGGCAAAACAATTTCAGCCCAATGTGGTGGTTATCGCCAACAAAGAAAAATACGCTTTTGTTTCGGATGCATTAAAAAATGAAGACATTAAAGTGTATGCCGGAGCTGAAGCATTGAGTCAGGTAGTGGAGATGGACACAATTGATTTGGTATTGACAGCCATGGTGGGGTATTCCGGATTGGTGCCGACTTACAATGCCGTAAAAGCCGGAAAAAACATTGCCCTTGCCAATAAAGAAACATTGGTGGTTGCCGGCGAATTAATTACCAAGGCTGCGCTGGAAAAAAAGGTGGAACTTTTACCCGTAGATTCGGAGCATTCTGCTATTTTTCAATGTTTGGTGGGTGAATTTATGAATCCTATCGAAAAGATTTACCTAACTTGTTCGGGTGGACCTTTTCGCGGAAAAACATACGAGGAGTTGAAAAATGTAACAGTTGATGATGCTTTGGCTCATCCGAACTGGGACATGGGTGCAAAAATTACCATCGACTCGGCAACGCTTATGAACAAGGGTTTCGAGATGATTGAGGCGCATTGGTTGTTTGGATTGCCATCGTCTAAAATCGATGTTATCGTACATCCTCAGTCCATCATTCATTCCATTGTTCAGTTTGAAGACGGATCAATGAAAGCTCAAATGGGTTTACCCGATATGAAATTACCCATTCAGTATGCCATGGGATTTCCGAACCGGATAAAGAATAACTTCCCCCGTTTCAACTTTTTAGATTATCCCTCACTTGATTTTGAGCAGCCAAATACAAAAATTTTTCGTAACCTTGCACTCTCTTTTGAGGCAATGGAAAAAGGTGGCAATGTACCTTGTGTGTTAAATGCTGCAAACGAAGTTGTGGTTGAGGCATTTTTAAATCGAAAAATTGGCTTTTTGCAAATGCCTGAAATAATTGAAAAAGCGATGAGTAAGGTTGCATACATCGAAAAACCGGGTTTAAACGACTTAATTGCAACAAACGACGAAACAAGAACGCTAACAAAATTGTTAGCAGAAAACAGAATTTAGGAAAGTAATTGAATGGAATCGATATTAATAAAAACAGCACAGCTACTTTTGAGCCTTTCTATTTTGGTTGTGTTACACGAAGCAGGGCACTTTATGTTTGCCCGATTGTTTAATACCCGCGTTGAAAAATTTTACCTCTTTTTTGATCCCTGGTTTTCGCTTTTTAAAACAAAAAAAGGCGATACCGAATACGGAATTGGCTGGTTGCCATTGGGTGGCTATGTAAAAATTTCGGGGATGATTGATGAGTCGATGGACAAGGAAGCCATGAAACTGCCTCCGCAACCTTACGAATTTCGCGCAAAACCAGCCTGGCAACGCCTTTTAATTATGGTAGGTGGAGTTTTAATGAACTTTATTTTTGCAATGGTAATTTACATTGGCGTTTTGTATGCGTGGGGCGAGCAATATCTGCCAACCGAAAATGTAAAATATGGTATTGTTGTAAACGAACAGGGAGAACAGCTGGGCTTTAAAACAGGCGACAAAATTTTAACGGTCGATAATGTTTACATCGAACAGTTTAACCGTATTGTTCCAACTATTGTACTCGATGGTGCCAAAACAGTACAAGTAGAGCGCGATGGGCAAAAAATAGATGTTGAAATTACAGGTGAAGATTTGGCGCTGCTGTTAAAAAGCAAAAGCATTTGGGACGAACGAATTCCATACGACATAAATATTGGCAAATTGGCCAAAGATTATCCGGCAGCTCTGGCAGGACTTCAGGTGGGAGATATTTTGGGTGCTGTTGACGGCAAATCGTTTGCTTTTTACGATGAGTTTACAAACTACTTGTCGTCGAAAGCAGGAGCTGAAATAGTAATGGAACTTACCCGCAACGGACAGGCCATTAACAAAACAATTAAAGTAAACGAGGAAGGTAAACTGGGTTTTAATCCTGCATTTAATAGTCCCGATGTGTTTGAGTACAAAACCATCAAATATGGATTTTTTGAATCTATTCCGGCAGGAATCGACCGAGGAGTGCAAACCACCATCAATTACCTGAAACAGTTTAAACTGATATTTAATAAAGAGACGAAAGGATATGAATCCTTGGGTGGATTTGCTACAATCGGTAATATTTTTGCACCAACCTGGGATTGGGGGCATTTCTGGAACATGACCGCATTTATTTCAATTATCCTTGCCATAATGAACTTGTTGCCTATTCCTGCACTGGATGGCGGACATGTGATGTTTTTACTGGGCGAAATTATTACGGGCAGAAAGCCGGGAGAGAAATTTCTGGAGTATGCTCAAATCGCCGGAATGGTGTTACTTTTAGGCTTGGTACTTTATGCCAATGCAAACGATATTATAAAAATGATAAACGGAACATTTTAATAAAAAAAATTCTATTTTTGTTGTTGAACCAATTAACTTATTGTCATGAATTTATTTGTAATAGCAGGATTTATAGGACCACAGGAAATAATAATAATTTTAATTATTGTTTTACTTCTTTTTGGTGGAAAGAAAATTCCGGAATTAATGAAAGGTCTGGGAAAAGGGATGAAGGAGTTTAAAGCCGCTACAAAAGAGGAAGAAGGCGATTCAGCCAAGTCTGACTCCGACAAAATTGAAAAGTAGTTAATATCAATTAAGATATTAGTAATCCCGTTCGAAAATGAGCGGGATTTTTTATGAATTCAATTGTGTTTTTTTGTAAAATACTGGTAAGGTTTTTGTTAATAACATCAAAAATCCATAAAGCTGATTAATATGAAAGTCAAATTTTTCCAACTGTTTAGTGTGGTACTTGCTGCCATACTTTTGTTTTCGTGTGGCAGCGACTCAACGCACATGCATAAAAATATTACCGGTAAAGCAGGCGAACTGGTTGTGGTGATCTCAAAAAAATCGTGGGAGGGTGCACCCGGAAGTTTAATTCGCGAAACTCTGGCACAGCCGCATGTAGGACTTCCGCAAGACGAGCCCCTGTTTGATGTAATTGATATTCCGCATGCTGCATTTAAAGATATTTTTAAAAGTACCCGAAACATTATTGTTACAGATATTTCGGCTGATGTTGCAGAATCAGGAATCGCATTTACCGACGATGTGTGGGCTTATCCGCAGGCAACAATAAGAATTAAAGCCAAAAATTCGGCACAGTTTCAGGAAATTTTTGCAGCCAATCAGGAAAAAATCCTTTCGTACTTTTTGTTGGCAGAAAAGGAGCGGGTTACAATGAATTACAAAAAAATCTATGAGAAAGGCGTGTTTAATGTTTTAAACAAAGACTTTGGCGTAACCATGAAAGTGTCTCCCGGATTTGTTATAGCCGAGCAGAAAAAGGATTTTATATGGTTTAAGTACGAAACCCCTGAGATATCGCAAGGTATTATAGTTTACACTTATCCTTATGTTTCCGACAGTGCATTTACTGTAAACTACCAGTTGCCCATTCGCGACAGTTTATTAAAATCGTATGTTCCGGGGCCATTGGATGGAAGTTATATGACAACCGAAAAACTTTTTGAGCAAACTCAGAATGTATTTAAACACAACGGAAATTATGCGTCGGAAATGCGTGGTTTGTGGAAGGTAGAACATGACTTTATGGGAGGCCCCTACATTGCTTTGTCGGAACTCGATGCGGCCAACCAAAGAGTAATTACTGCGTATGCTTATGTGTATGCACCAAGCAAAGACAAGCGTAATTATTTACGACAGGTTGAGGGGATGATCTATTCTTTAAAGTTAAACAACCAGGCCGATAACAATAAGTTGAATAAACAAGCCGATTTAGATGTTCAGGTAGAAGGATAAAAGATTCAACCCGAAAGTTTGTAGCTCAAAGTTAAACGTAAAGAAGCCCTGAAAATTTAAAATTTTCAGGGCTTCTTTTTTGCTCGAGATACTTACTCTATTTGTTTAGAAAGCTGCTTTAACAATTTCGCCAACGTTATCAGAAATTCCGTAGGTATAAATATGAAGTGAAGGTGCATTGTTAGCCACCAGATCTTTCGATTGATAAATAGCCCACTCTGTTCCAACACGACGTGCATCGTCATTGCTCTTACACTTTGAAAGCTCACTTGCCAATTCCTGTGGCAAATCAATGCTAAAAATCTTTGGAAGAACCGTCAGCTGGTTTTTTAAGTTGATAGGTTTAATTCCCGGTATAATTGGAATTGTAATACCTGCCGCACGACATTTATCCACAAAGTTGTAATAAATCCGGTTGTCGAAAAACATTTGCGTTACAATGTAATCGGCGCCTTCATCCACTTTTTGCTTCAAATATGCCATGTCTTGTTCCATATTTGGCGCTTCAAAATGTTTCTCGGGATAACCGGCAACTCCAATACAAAAATCAAGTGGAGTATTGTTTTTCAAGTCTTCATCGAGATAAATTCCTTTGCCCAGATTTTTAATCTGACGAACCAGCTCGTTGGCATTACTGTGACCGTTTTCTGTTGGTGTAAAAACGTGCTGGTTTTTTAATCCGTCGCCACGAAGCGCCAAAACATTATTAATCCCTAAAAAATTGAGGTCGATTAAAACATGCTCTGTTTCACTTTTGGTAAATCCGCCGCATAAAATGTGAGGTACTACCGGAATGCCGTATCTGTGTTGAATGGAAGCTGCAATTGCAACTGTTCCCGGGCGTTTACGAACGGTCTGTTTTATTATTGAACCGTCGCGCTGCTCTTTAAATTCAAGTTCGTCGCGGTGAGTTGTAATATTTATATACTTTGGATCAAACTCGGTTAAACTTTCAATTGTTTTGTAGAGCCGTGAAACATCGTTTCCTTTTAAAGGCGGTAAAAGTTCGAATGAAAACACCGTACTTTTTGCCTCGTTTATCGTGTCAATAACCTTCATTGTCTGTTCTTTTATTCAAATACAAATTTAATAAAATCGGACCTAATCATCCGATTAGGGTTAAAATTACATGAGAAATGACAGTTTTTTTAACTGTCATTCCGGTTTAATGCTTTAAACTTCCTGATGTGTTACTTGTAATTTAAGTTGGTTGGTAAAAACTTCTCCACAAATTCAACACTGGCTCCTTTTCGTTTTGCATAATCTTCCACCTGATCTTTCCCAATTTTTTCGAGGCTAAAGTAGCGCGATTCAGGATGTACAAAAAATTGTCCCGAAACAGAAGCATTCGGATACATGGCATAATGTTCTGTAAGTGTAATACCAATTTTATTGGCATCTAAAAGTTCAAATAAACTTTCTTTTTCCGAGTGTTCCGGACAAGCAGGGTAACCCAGTGCAGGGCGAATTCCCTGGTATTTAATTTTCAGAATATCATCCAGCGAAAGGTTTTCTTCGGGAACATAACCCCAGTAATTTTTACGAACTTCAAGGTGTAATAACTCTGCAAATGCTTCACTCAAACGATCGGCCAAAGCTTCAACCATAATGGCTTTGTAATCGTTATTTTCCTCGCGGTATTTTTTTGTCCATTTTTCAATGCCAATACCCGCAGTAGTTGCAAAACCTCCGCAATAATCAATTTTACCCGATTCTTTTGGAGCAACAAAATCAGCTAAACCGAAGTTGGCCACGCCTTCTTTTTTCTTTTCCTGCTGACGGATGTGGTAGAATCGACCCAGCTCTTTATTACGCGATTCGTCTTCGTACAGAACCACGTCGTCGCCATCGGAATTTGCCGGCCAAATGCCCAGTGAAGCATTTGCTTGCAGCATTTTATTTTCGATTATTTCATCCAGAAACTCGTTGGCTTCTTTGTATAGTTTTTGGGCTGCTTCGCCTTGTTTTTGGTCGGCAAAAATAGCCGGATACGTTCCTTTTAAGCCCCAGGTGATAAAGAAGAAAGTCCAGTCGATGTAATTTCGCAACTCTTCCAAAGGGAAATCAATCAGGTGTTTAACACCAACAAAATTTGGTTTGTAAATGGGTGTATTGTTCCAGTCTATTTTGTATTTGTTTTTACGTGCCTCTTCCAGAGTCAGGTATTCTTTTGCTTTCCGTTTGCCCTGAAAATCCCGAATTTGAGCATAATCGGCTTTTACCGATTCCATGTATTTTTCGTTTTTGGCAATCAGGTTCGATACCACGTTTACAGCAAGCGAAGCATCTTTTACATGAATTACAGCATTTGAATATTCCGGTTCGATTTTAACGGCGGTGTGAATTTTGGAAGTAGTTGCACCACCTATTAATACCGGGATATCCAGATTTCGGCGTTCCATTTCTTTTGCAATATCAACCATAATCTCAAGCGATGGAGTAATTAAACCGCTCAACCCAATTACATCCACATTGTTTTTAATGGCCTCGTCCAGAATTTTTTCTGTGGGCACCATCACTCCCAGGTCGATAATTTCGTAATTGTTACAAGCCAAAACCACACCCACAATATTTTTGCCGATATCGTGCACGTCGCCTTTAACGGTTGCCATAAGCACTTTTTTCTGTGCCGACGACACTTTTAATTTTGCTTTTTCTGCTTCAATATAAGGCAATAAAATTGCCACAGCTTTTTTCATTACCCGCGCCGATTTAATTACCTGGGGCAGAAACATTTTTCCGGATCCAAAAAGATTTCCTACAATGTTCATTCCGTCCATCAGCGGGCCTTCAATAATATTTAGTGTTGGCGAATACTTCTTGAGTGCTTCGGCCATGTCTTCTTCTACAAATTCGGGGAATCCTTTTACCAGCGAATGAGCAATTCTCTCTTCCAGCTCAAGCTCCCGCCATTTGTCCTTTTTTTCTTCCTTTATCCCGTCCGATTTTATGTTTTCTGCAAATTGCAGTAACCTTTCAGTTGCATCCGAACGGCGGTTAAGAACCAGATCCTCCACTTTTTCAAGTAAGTCCTTTGGAATCTCATCGTAAATCTGCAACATTCCGGGATTTACAATTCCCATGTCCAAACCGGCTTTTATGGCATGCAGCAGGAATACGGAGTGAATGGCTTCGCGAACCACATTGTTTCCCCTGAACGAAAAGGAAACGTTACTGATACCCCCGCTGGTTTTTGCGTGTGGTAAATTGGTTTTAATCCAACGTACTGACTCAATAAAATCAAGCGCATAATTATTGTGTTCTTCCAGGCCGGTTCCAATGGTTAAAACATTGGTGTCGAATATGATATCCTGAGGTAAAAAGTGTACTTTTTCAGTAAGAATTTTATATGCACGGCTACAGATTTCAATTCTACGTTCCAGATTGTCAGCTTGTCCAACTTCGTCGAAAGCCATAACAATTACAGCAGCACCATAACGTTTAATGGTTTTTGCCTGTTGAATAAAAACGTCTTCGCCTTCCTTTAAACTGATTGAATTTACAATGGCTTTACCCTGTAAACATTTTAGTCCCTTTTCAATAACCTTCCATTTCGAAGAATCGATCATAATGGGAAGTTTTGCAATGTCGGGCTCAGCCATAATCAGGTTCAGAATTGTTACCATTTCCTTTTCTGCGTCAAGCATGGCATCGTCTACGTTTACATCGATAACCTGTGCGCCGTCTTCCACCTGTGCGCGCGCAATAGACAGTGCTTCTTCGTATTTTTCTTCGCGAATTAAGCGGGCAAATTTTCTCGATCCGGCTACGTTACAACGTTCTCCAATGTTTACAAAGTTGGTCTCTTCGGTAAGAGTTACCGGCTCCAAGCCGCTAAAACGGGTATTCGAATCGCCTTTATTTATTGCATGTGGTTTAGCTTGTGCAGCAATCTCGGCAAAAGCGTGGATGTGTGCCGGAGTTGTTCCGCAACAACCTCCAATAATATTTACAAAGTTATTGTCGAGGTAATCTTTAATGTGTACGGCCATAATTTCAGGCGTTTCGTCGTACTCGCCAAACTGGTTAGGCAACCCGGCATTTGGATGTGCACTAATGTGAAAAGGTGCTTTTTTAGAAAGCTCTTTTACGTAAGGACGTAAATCAGTTGCTCCCAGCGAGCAGTTCAGCCCAATACTTAACAACTCGACATGCGAAACCGAATTTAAAAAGGCTTCAAGTGTTTGTCCGGAAAGTGTTCGGCCACTGGCATCGGTAATCGTTCCCGACACCATTAACGGTAGATTTAATCCGCGGGCTTCAAGTGCATCTTCAATTGCAAAAATGGCAGCTTTACCATTTAGCGTATCAAAAATGGTTTCAATAATCAGCAAGTCAACACCGCCGTCTAAAAGTCCTTCCACCTGTTCGCGGTAAGCTTCCTTCACTTCGTCGAAACTTACGGCACGGTAGCCCGGGTCGTTTACATCGGGCGACAGCGAAAGTGTTTTGTTTGTTGGTCCCAGCGAACCTGCAACAAAACGTGGTTTGTCCGGATTTTTAGATGTAAATTCATCGGCAACACCCCGGGCAATTTCAGCCGATTTTTTATTCATTTCGTATACCAGGTCCTCGGTGCCGTAATCGGCTTGTGAAATACGTGTGGCATTAAATGTATTTGTTAAAAGTATGTCGGCTCCAGCATCCAAATATTTGGTGTGAATTTCTTTAATTATTTCAGGATGTGTGATGGACAGAATATCATTGTTCCCTTTTTGGTCGTGCGAATGGTCTTTTAAACGCTCGCCATGATAATCGGCCTGTGTTAATTTGTATTCCTGAATTAATGAACCCATTGCCCCGTCCATTACCAATACACGGGTTTGTAATTCTTTTTTTATGTCTTTTTTCATGTCTAATCTTCATGTTTTACCGCAAAAACGCACCGATGTTTTGATTTTCTACTGCACTTTCGTAATTCTGCGGTAACTCTTTCTATTTCAAAATTCTCATCTCATTTTCTCCTTTAATCCCAACTTTATCTTCGCAAATAATAAGCAACGATTGGATTTCAGGATATTTTTCTGCTTGTCTGATTACCTTTTCAACATGATCGGGCGATTTTACCTTGTTGCCAAGCGCTGTCGCAAAAGCGTCGGCTAAAAGTATATCGTCGCAAACAACTACAACTGCATCAGCTACTCCATAACTAATTGACGGACCAACCGTTCCGGCAGATGTGCAAATGCCAAAAGCTTCTTTTTTTGCCGGGATCACCAGCCCGATTCGTTCTGATAAAATGGATTCACCTGCAAAAACAGATAATACCAACTCGTCTTTTAAACACAGGTAAATGTCGCCGCCGTTCTCTATAACCAACTCCTCAACTGAAAAGTTTTGAAGAATTTCCTGACCCACTTCGCGGGCAAACAAACCTGCTACAGCCGACATAGGACCAATGCCTGCTTTTTCAGCAGCTTCAGCCATTTCAACAGCTTCTTTTGGTGCCGCCTCCGAAGGTTGAAAGGGCTTCAGGCTTTTTTTGAAAAAAGGTTCTTTTTCAATGTACTTGTCAAACGTAGTTCTGAGGCATTCAATTTTACTTTGAGCCACCGAACGCATTTTTTCGTCGAATGACGCCGGATCAACACCAATCCACAAATCAGTTTCGAGGTGTTTTACTTCAAAACCCAAAAACCGCTCGGAGTTAAATTGTGTACGATATGTTCTTTCTTCAAAAAGTTTCATGTTTTTCTAATTACGTCATGTTGAACTTGATTCAGCATCTTTTTCACAAGATTCCGAAACAAGTTCGGAATGACGATTAATGCGAAAAGTTATCTAAAGTCGATCTCGAATAAATTCAGCGGGCAAGCCGGAATACAAAGCTCACAAACCACACATTTGCTTTTGTCGAATTCCAGTTTCCAGCTTTTTTTGTTCATGTTTAAAGCGCCTGCAAAACATACTGCAGTACAATTTCCGCAGTCGATGCATTTTTCTTCTTTCCAGCTGATTCGTTTGTCCAACGATTCGCAGGTAATTTTATGGCTTTTTATGTATTCAACCCCTTTTTCGATGTTCTCTTTTTTTCCCTGCAATTCAAGCAGCAGACTGCCGCGTTTGCCCGGAAAAACTTCGGCTTTAAGAATATTAATGCGTATGTCGTATTCTTTTACCAAATGATACGTAAAAGCTTTGTCGCCACTCTGGGGCGGAAAATTCAGAATGTATCTTTTTTTAATCATTGTCGACCTCCGTTTCTTTTAATCCGTTTAATGAGGTATTTTTTGGAAACATTTGAACCGGTTTACTGATTTCAAATTCGCCTTTTAATAACCACGATTTTAATTCATCGGCAATTTTTCTGGCTTTCGAAAGACTAGCTACCGGAGCAGTACGAATTTTCTTTCCTTTTACTTTAATAGAACCACTTTGCAGTTCTTCGTAAGTAACCTGCCCCAATTTTGGCGTTCCAAGGGTACCGTAATCCAACACCGAAGTTTCAATCTGGCTGTTGTTTATCGAAACCCGTTTTGCAATGTCGGCATCCAAAACCGGAATGGGTATTCCAATTCCAACAAACATGCTTACTCCATATTTTTCGTACGAAGCAGCTTGTATATAATCGGGCGACATTTCTTTTAAATTCCCCATAACGGCAATGGTAGCAGCGTTTGTTACCGGAACTCCCAACTCGTTTTTCGGTTTTGTGGTGTGGAATTGTGTGCCCGGCCAAACCACAAAACCTTGTGTTCCTCCCAGAAAAATACGGGTTCCCAACCCAATGGTTTTAAACTCCGGGTCGTTTAACAGCGGACTTAATTCACCTGCGGTGGAGTAGGTGGCATTTCTTAAATTAGGCAACAAAGTACCCATGTAAGTGTGTTTTATTGTTTTTGTGGTGTTAACAGCCACATTGTAGTTTTGGTAAGCATTTCGTGGATTAAAAAGAGTGAACTCGTTAATCGTGTTGATGTTGATTTTTGTTTTTATGTGTTTTCGCGGATAACAGTCGGTGCCTTTTGCCCAGGCTTCAAGTAACACGTCTTTGCCTTCCAGTAAATCCTGAATTACATGTGCTCCTCCATAATCCGGGTTGTCGGGATCGCAGGCAGTTGCACCAATGTATGAATCAACAGCTGCCAGCCCTTCGTAGCAGGGTACGCCGTTCAGCCGAATTTTTTCCATTCGGATAGGCGGATTGGCATGACCAAAATTGATGATGGCACCCGATGAACACATGGCGCCAAAGGTAGCAGTGGTTACCACATCAACTTTTTCTACAATTTCCTCGGGCGACATTTCTTTCGCCATTTTAGAAACTTCTTCGGCAGTGAGAACAACGGCCTCGCCCGATTTTAGTTTCTGATTAATTTCTTCGTATGTTTTTATTCTCGACATATTTTTAAGCCCGAAGATTGATATTAGAAGTTCGAAGCCAGTATAAGCTTTCTTCAAATTCTCTCCTCATTATTATAATTTCAACAAAATAGTAAGTGTAAATCTCTTTTTAAAAGCGGTTAGAACCGCCATCGCATACACATATTTGCTCCGTGCAAATAGCTGGTGAAAAATAATTTGTAGTGCAGTTTTTTCATTGATAGCGTTTTAATTATAATTCCGTTTCCGGAAGGGTATTGGCACCTTTTCATTCCGCAGCAGGCAGAAGAAGGTTGCCAGAGTTTCACAGAGCCCGTTCTCTCCACTCTTCTGTATAATCAAAAACCCTTTTTACAGAAAGAATATTTGATGGCGCAAAGATAATCGAATTTCATAAAAGTGCTTCACTATTGGCGGTCTAATCGCAATAATATCACAATAGTTAAGAAAGGGCAATCAATAAAATAATTGAATCTGTATTCTTTGCAGATTCCGTGTTAACAGGCAAGCTGTGTTCAAGCAAACATGTTGTACATAACTAAATAATTTTTATTTCGTATAGGTTTTTATTAGAACCTGCAAACAGGCTTTTATCGCCCTGCCATTTAAATACTAAACACGCTATTTCCTGATGCAATTTGATTTAGCATGAATAGAACACACAAAGAGTTGAAGAATTGGGAGTTTGTACGAAAATTGACTTTAAATTTTCAGGATGAACAAACTGAACAGCAGTTCAGGAAAAACTATTTTGTCAAGTCAATAAAAACAATTCGGCTGGCATTGCTCACTTCCATGATTTTATTTGCCGGTTTTGGTCTTCTCGATCATTCTGCATCGCCCTATTTTTTTGAAGAATTTTTATTTGTACGTTTTTATCTGGTTGTTCCTTTTCTTCTTATCCTGTTCGGAATCAGTTTTCTAAACCGTTTTAAAGAGTACTGGGAAATGGTAATGCTGCTTGCGATCATATTAACGGGGAGTGCATTGATATTTATGTTGCATCGCGATCCTCAGAATATATATTATTACGGGGGTATTTTTGTTATTTATACGGGTGGTTACTTTTTTATAAAACTTAGGTTTTTTAAAGCAAGCATTGGAGGTATTACTTTACTGCTTATCTACAATCTTGCTTATTTTCTGATGCCCGATTCAGGCGGAGCAGGCATTAATATAATTATGGTGGCAAATGCACTTTTTATTTCAACAAATGTTGTTTGCATGATCGGCTTGCATAGTGTTGAAATGCTTGAGCGGCAGAATTTTTTACGTCAAAAGGAACTCTCTGAGAAACAGGTTGAAATCGAACAGATTAATGCCGATTTGGAAAAAACGATCCAAACCAGAACAAAGGATTTATTGCTTGCAAAAGAAAAGGCGGAACACAGCGACAGGTTAAAATCGGCTTTTTTGGCAAATATGAGCCACGAAATCAGAACACCAATGAACGGAATTCTGGGATTTTCGGATTTACTCAAAGATCCAAAACTAACAGGAAGCGAGCAGCAACGGTTTATTTCAATTATTGAAAAAAGTGGTGCCCGAATGTTGAATACGGTAAATGATATTATTGAAATTTCGAAAATCGAATCGGGACAGCTTGATTTGCATTTTGGTACGGTGAATATTTCGGAAGAGATACACACTTTATACGAGTTTTTTAGACCCGAAACCGATTCGAAAGGATTAGAATTTTCGTATAAAATAAATCTGAATGACGAGGAAAATTCTCTTTTGACAGACAAGTCAAAGATCAATTCAATTCTTACAAATCTGATTAAAAATGCAATTAAGTATACCGATTCAGGTTTTGTGAAAGTGAAATGCGAAAGGAAGAATGATTTTATTGAATTTTCTGTTTCCGATTCAGGAATTGGAATTCCAATAAACCGAAGGGAAGCCATCTTTAACCGGTTCGAACAAGCTGATATCCTTGATAAGCATGCCAAACAAGGTTCAGGCTTAGGGCTTGCAATTTCTAAATCGTATATACATGCCTTGGGTGGCGAAATTTGGGTAGAAGCTGCCGAACCTAACAACTTTCATCAATCGAATACAGGATCGGTTTTCTGTTTTACTTTGCCTTTGGCGCAAAATGAAAGTTAAAAAACAAACAGGCTAATTTGCTGTTTAAGAGTGTGAATGAAATTTTTACCTGTAAACTTATAAATACCAAATTTACAATGAAGTATAACTATCTCTTCTTAATTTTTCTTTTCGGGATTTATTCCTGTTCATCGAAACTGGATCGGGCTACTTATCAGAAGTATCAGAACACCGGGAACGATATTTCTGCGACAGTACAGGCCACTCTTTTAAGTAATGTTGCACAAGCTATTCAACAGGGAGGAACGGAACATGCTGTTGAGTTCTGTAATTTACAGGCCACTTCTATTTTAGATAGTTTAAATCAGGAATACGATTGTAAGATATCGCGGGTTTCGGATAAAAACAGAAATCCGAACAATAAAATGCGTACTGAACAGGAGATTAAACTGTGGGAGATTTTTAAAAATGGAACTCTGGCTGACACACTTATTAAGGCGGATAATAATGTTGTATTTTATAAACCCATTCGCACGGGAATGCCAGCCTGTTTAAAGTGCCATGGGAATCCTGACTCGGATATCGATCCCGAAACTTTTCAAAAGATTCAGAAATTGTACCCAAACGATTTGGCGACCGGTTATCGTTTAAATGAGTTAAGAGGACTGTGGAAGATTGAATTTGCGGGAAAATAATCCTGCGAATATTGTTCTTCGACTTACTTTGTTTTGAATGACTAAATTTTTTCGCGTGTTTGTTTTATATAATCGCTTGGCGAAATTTTAAACTGGTCTTTAAAACAACGTGTGTAATACGATTGCGATGAAAATCCGGATTCGTAAGCAATTTCGGTGATGGTTTTGCCGCTTGTACGAAGAAGTTCCAATGAACTTTTTAGCTTCACCGAGATTACAAATTCGCTAACCGACATATCGGTTAACTTTTTAACTTTACGGTAAAGGTGAACTCTCGAAATGCCTAATTTGCCGGCCAGTTCATCAATGCTTAATTCTTGTTTGCCAATATTGTCGAGAATTATCTTTCGAAGTTTATCAAGGAATTTTTTGTCAAGCTGGTTCAGGTCGCCTGAGTTACCGTTAAATTCCAGCGTATTCAAATAATGCTCTCTTAACTGTTTGCGCGATTTCAGTAAATTATCAACCCGCGACTTTAAAACCGAACTGTTAAATGGTTTTTCAACATAATTGTCTGCTCCACCCTCGTAGCCTTCAATTTTGTCGGCAGCAGAAGTTTTTGCCGATAAAAGTATGATTGGAATGTGACTGGTTTCTGTCCCCGATTTTAATCTGCGAGTCATTTCAAAACCATCCATAATTGGCATCATTACATCACTGATTATAAGGTCGGGCTCGTCGTGTAACACTTTCTGAATCCCTTCTTTTCCATTCGAAGCGGTTACAATGGTGTAATCGTGGCCCAAACTTGTTTTTACAAAGTCCAGCACATCAGGCATGTCTTCAACAATTAAAATGGTTGGTAATGAATTGTTGTTTCCTTTAATTTCAATATGCCCGTTTTTTGCTTCAAACTGTTCAGAGTGGAGAATATCGGCAGAAGGAGTGCGCAGGCGGTCGCAGCTTTTCTCCGAAACCATTTCTTCATCCAGCAAATGCAGGTTGCCAATGGGAAGAAAAACATAAACTTTGGTGCCGTTTCCTTCGGTACTTTTAATTTCTATGCGGCCCCTGTGCAATTCAATCAGCTGTTTCGAAAAATTTAAGCCAATGCCGGTTCCTTTAATCACTCTCGATTCTTTGCTGTGGTAAAATCGGTCAAAAATATTCGGTAAAATGTTGGCCGGTATTCCACTTCCATTGTCCGAAATTTTAATACAAACTTCTTCTGAAAAGAGGCCTGGATTGTGTACTTTTTGTTTACTAACTTTTATGGCAATCTGACCATTTTCTGGCGTAAATTTTATTGAATTCGACAGTACATTAAACAGTACCTTTTCTATTTTGTCGCAATCAAACCAAACCTTTGTTGAATTGATCTGGTTTTCGAGTGTTAGTTTTATTTTTTTATCTTCAGTTATAAATTTAAAAGAATCAAAAACGTCGGAAATAAAATCTTTTAAAACATTTTCGGAAGTTTTAATCTTCATCTTTTTGTTTTCAAGTTTTCTGAAATCCATTAACTGATGAATCATTTGCAGCAGACGCTCCGTGTTTCGATACATTATTCTGTACATTTTAGGTACATCGTCTGCCGGCACTTTGTCTTCCATTAAATTTTCAAGTGGCCCTTTAATAAGTGTTAACGGCGTTTTAAATTCGTGCGATATGTTTGTAAAAAAGGTAAGTTTTGTTTGTGTTGCTTCCTGTAGTTCCTTGTCGATTTGTACAAGTTGGTCGTGTTGTTTTTTTAGAAGTTCGTTCTGATTTTCAATTTCATTGTTTTTTTCGATCAAGAGTTTATTTGCTTTCTTTTTACTCTTAAGGTTGATGTTTATCAAAATAACAACTACCGCAATGAGTAGAATTCCGATAAGTAAAAGAAAGAGTATTAATCGTTGTATTTTATTGCGGTTTGTTTCAATGGTTAACAATAATTTTTGTCGTTCAATTTTGTTGTGCAGAATCTCAATTTGGTCGCTTTGCGCTTTTATTGTAGGTGCATTGTCTTTGTTGATGGTTATCGATGGGATTATATTTTCTTTGGAAACTCTGTTTTTATTTAACAAGTCGTAGGCAGTTTGAATGGCCAATCCTCCACCGGTTTGGTACATAAAAGTAGCATCGATAATATTGTCGATAACCATCTGAATTCCACCTTCTGTACCGGGTAATCCATCAACACCCAATATAAAAACATCGCGTGTGTTTCGGTGCATTTGAGTAATGTTGTATACTTCTTTCGCCATCACGTCGTTGTGTGCAAAAACTACATCAAAGTCCACATTGTTCGAAATGGCTTCGCTCACAATTCGTTTGGCGCTTTCCTTTTTCCAGTCGCCCGAAACCGATTGAACAATTTCTATTTCAGGGTAGGTATTCAATACGCTCACAAATCCATCGTGGCGATCCTGTGCCGGAGACGATCCTTCAAGGCCTTTTATTTCCAGTACCTTCCCTTTTCCGTGCAATAATTTAACCACATAATTGGCAGCTTCAATACCAATAACAAAATTATCGCCTCCAATAAAGGCAGAGTATTGGTCGGTATCCACATTCCGGTCGATTACAATTACGGGTATTCCTGATTGAAATACTTTTTCAACTATCGGCGAAAGGGGTTCTGATTCGTTTGGGGAAACAATCAAAAGATCGATACCTTCTTTTACTAATTCTTCTATTTGTTTAATTTGTGTTTGTGTATCGTCTTTGGCATCTTTTACCACCAACTCCATATTCGGATAAAACGACACCTCAATTTCCATCAGTCTTAACTGTGTTTGCCGCCAAAGATCGGAAGTGGTACATTGAGAAAATCCTATTTTATATTGTGAAGCAGCATTTGAATAAAAACCCAAAAGAATTAGTCCGAACATGAGTATCAGGAGAAAATGCCTTTTCAATGTTAGTTAGTTTAAGATTTTACTCAAATGTAGTACAAAAAATGTGAATTTTAAATTCTTTAAACGAATATGTTTCCAACCACTTATTGTGGTGTTATAATCTTGAAAGTGTGTTTTTTACACCTAAAAAATTTGTATGTAACATCGTTGCATGTTATGATACATAGATGAATAAAGCCACAAATTCTCAACATAAGGTAACATTGCTTTACGCTTTCGTATCATTTGTGATTGAGCCCAAATTATGCAGGCTTTAATTTTACTTATGATTAAATAACAACAAGATCACGCTAATTAATAATCTATTTACTAATTATTTAAACTATGAAGAATAATCATCTGAAAATTGCGGTGTTATTTATTTTTTCCGCATTCTTTATGATCACCACTGCTTTTGCCCAGGAAGTATCGGTGACAGGTAAAGTTGTTGACAGTGATACACAGGAACCATTGCCTGGTGTTTCAATTATTGTAGTAGGAACAACTACAGGAACAGTCACTAACTTTGACGGAGAGTATACTTTAGGTGTAACTCCGGGATCGAGTTTATTGTTTTCGTACATTGGATATACCAATGTAGAAAAAATGATTACTGCAGCAGGTACAGTTAATGTTGAGCTGGCAGTAAGTACAGAGTCGTTGGACGAGGTTGTTGTGGTTGGTTATGGATCTGTTAAAAAGAAAGATGCCACCGGAGCAGTTAGTTCGGTAAAAACAGAAGACTTCAACCGGGGAGTTAGCAGCTCTCCAAGTGATTTGATACAAGGAAAAGTATCGGGTGTAATGATTACCAACTCAAGTGGTGACCCCGGAGCTAGTTCTTCCATTCGTATCAGGGGTAACTCGTCGGTACGTTCAGGTAACGATCCTTTAATTGTGGTTGATGGAGTACCACTTTCGGGAGGTAACACAACTGCAAGCGCGAATGTTGGTATCGGAACCACCGATGCACGTAACCCGCTAAACTTTATCAATCCGAGCGATATTGCTTCAATGGATATTTTGAAAGACGCTTCGGCAACAGCAATTTATGGTTCGCGTGGTGCAAATGGTGTAATTATTATTACAACAAAAAAAGGAACCTCCGGTAAAAACCACGTTGAATACAATGCATCATTTAGTGCTGCACGTGCTGCTAACTTAATTCCTGTTTATTCGGCAAGCGAATTTGCTGCAATTTCTCCGGCAATGAACAATGGTGGAGATGTTAATGCGATGGACGAAATATTCAGAACTGCATTTTCACAAAATCATAACGTCGCATTTACCGGTGGTAACCAGGATATGAAATATCGTTTGTCATTAAGTACTCAAGACCAGCAAGGTGTGATTGAAAATACTGGTTTGAAAAAATATACTGCCAATTTAACTGCATCGCAGGACTTTTTTGAAAAACGTTTGGTTGTAGATGTGAATATGATTACGTCGCAGGTAAACGATGAGTATGCACCTATTTCGAACGATGCAGGTTATACCGGAAGTTTAATGAGTAATGCATTGGCATGGAATCCAACTGATGTATTAATTAATCCTGACGGAACTTACAACCAGCCAAGTTTAGACCTTTCTAACCCGCTGGCCATGTTAGATTTGATTAACGATAACGCAAGTACTTTACGTGTTTTATCAAACATGTCAGCATCATTAAAAATTACTTCTGACTTAACTTACAAACTGAATTTAGGTTGGGATATGTCTAGATCTACACGTGGTACTTCTATCTCGAAAGATTTATTTTATTCCGGAATTTACGAAAAAGGTACTGCTAGTGTAACCGACTTGTATACCGAAAGTAAATTGATGGAACATACCTTAAATTACAACAAGCTTTTCAACGAAAACTTTAGGTTTGATGCCATGGCAGGTTATTCTTACCAGGTAAGCAACCGTTGGGGAAAAGGTATTTACGGAGAGAATTTTACCTACGATGAAGTAGATTATCTGAATCAGCTACAGGCTATTTCTCAGGATACCAGAGATATTTACTCTTACTACGATCCTACAAGCGAATTACAATCGTATTTTGGAAGGGTAAACTTTAGTTTGTACGATAAGTTCCTGGTAACTGCAACAATGCGTGCCGATGGTTCAAGTAAATTCGGTACCAACAATAAATTTGGTTACTTCCCTTCTGCAGCTCTTGCATACCGCATCTCTGAAGAGTCGTTTGTACCTGAAGTTTTCGACGATTTAAAAGTTCGTTTGGGATGGGGACAAACCGGTAACCAGGAATTTCCGGCAGGTGCCTCACAGGCTCAGTATAGCATTACCCGCGACGGTTTAACCCGTTCTCAATTTGATAATCCTGATTTGAAATGGGAAACATCAACCACTTATAATATTGGTGTTGATTTTACCCTGTTCGACTCAAAATTGTCTGGTTCGGTTGAATACTTTAGCAAACGTACGCAAGACTTATTATTCTATGCTGAAGCTGCTTATCCATCACCATCGTCGGGTAAAGTTTGGACCAACCTCGATGCGGAAGTATTAAACAGTGGTGTGGAGATATCATTAAGCGGACGAATTGTTGAGACAAGAGATTTTTCATTCGATTTAAGTGCAAACATCAGTTTCCTTAAAAACGAACTTCAAAACTTTAGTCGTATTGTTGAAACCGGAGGTTTGCACGGACAGGGAATGTCGGGTGTAACCAGTCAGCGTTTTGTTGAAGGACAACCTTTAAATGTATTCTACCTGCTTGTTTTCGAAGGTCTTGACGAAAACGGAATAAGTAAGTATGCCGACGGAAAACAGTATGTTGGAGATCCGAATCCAAATCAGATTCTGGGTGTGTCAGCCAGTTTGCGTTATAAAAACTGGGACATGGTTGCCAACTTTAACGGCGCATTTGGACACCAGGTTTACAACAACACTGCAACTTCTATACTTGTTGCAAGTAACCCAACAAAAGGACGGAACACATCTCCAATCTATGTACTCGATGGTGAAAGTTCAGACAATGCAATTTCTGCATCAACACGCTATTTGGAAGACGGAGATTTCCTTCGTTTAAATAACCTTACAGTTGGGTATACTTTTAAAGATGCTCCTTGGGTATTCGAAAGTGCTCGTTTTTCAGTAACCGGTCAAAACTTGTTCCTGATTACAAACTACACCGGATTTGATCCTGAAGTGAATGTAAACAAGGCAGTTGACGGTGTTCCTTCATTTGGTATTGACTATGTTCCTTATCCAAATTCAAGAACTTTCACTTTTGGTCTGAATGTTTCATTTTAATAAAATAAGAATTAGACAATCATGAAAAATATATTGAAATTTTTAGCAGTATTTATTGCGATTACAGGATTGGGCATCACAGGTTGTACTGATTTGGATGAAACCCTCGAAGATCGTTTAACAAAGGATCAGGTAACAGCAGCGAATGTTTCTGATTTATTGGCCGAACTGTATAAAACCTTAAGTGGTATTGATGGTTCGGGAGCAGATAAAGTATTTGAACATACTACAGATATTTTAATGGCACCTACCCGCGGTGGTGACTGGGATGATAATGGTGCCTGGCGTGCATTGCACCAGCACAAATGGGATCCTGAGCATTCAGGAATTGGTAATCGTTACCAGGCTTATACTTCTGGATTGTTTTCAGCAATCGATTTATTGCAGTACGACGCAAATTCGCAGCAGCAAGCTGAAGCTCGTTTCATTCGCGCTCTTTATGTGTTCTGGATTGCCGACGGTTGGGGACAGGTTCCTATGCGTGATCCCGGATCAGCGTTATCTGAAGACCCGTATGTAATGTCGGGCGGTGAAGCTGTGGATTTTATCATCAGTGAATTAGAGTCGATCATGAGTAATCTTCCGGAAACGTCGGACCATTGGGTAGCTACACAAAGTGCGGCACACGCACTATTGGCAAAAGCTTACATCAATAAAGATGTATTTTCCAGCGATCGCCAAAGTTTTACCATCAGTTCTGAAAATATGACCAGTGTAATTGCCAATTGCGATGCCATTATCAATACCGGCGATTATGCTTTGGAAAGCGACTTTTATATGAACTTCAGTGCCGATAATGAGGGCTCAAAAGAAATCATCTTTTCGTCACGGAATACACGTGGTATTCAATCCGGTGGTGTTCAGGGACGTTATTACTCTACTTTGCACTACAACCAGAAACCCAGTGGATGGAATGGATTTACCACTTTGGCTGATTTTTACGATTCTTTTGAAGAAGGTGATATTCGTCGTCATGGCGAAGTGGCAGCAGTAAAAGCTGCTTCAGGTATTGAGGCCGGTTTATTGTACGGTCAGCAATACGATGAAAACGGTACTGCACTTGAAGATCGTGCCGGTCATCCTTTGTTTTTTACAAAAGAAAGTCCGATTATTTCCGGAGGAGCCACATTGGAAACAAGTGGTATTCGTATTATGAAATATACACCTGACTACGGTAACGTAGATTCACCTGAAAATGACCTTGTACTTTTACGTTATGCTGATGTGTTGTTAATGAAAGCTGAAGCTTTGCTTCGGAATGGTGACAGCGCCAGTGCTCTTACTATCGTAAATCAGTTACGTTCAATCCGAAATGCATCTGAACTAAGTTCACTTAGTTTAGACATTCTGCTTGAAGAAAGAGGACGTGAACTATACGATGAAAACTGGAGAAGAAACGATTTAATTCGTTACGGAAAATATTTGGAGGCCTGGGCAGAAAAACCTGCTTCTGACTCAAAATATTTATTGTTCCCATTTTCGTCATCACAAATTGCATCGAATCCAAATTTAGTGCAGAATCCTGGATACTAATTGTTTATACGAAAGGAAAGGATTCGCATTTTAAATGTTGTTTAGTTTAAGAATTGATAAGCCAGCGTGCAGAGGTACGCTGGCTTCATTTTAAATGATTGGAATCTTTCATTATATTAGCTCACAAAGAATATATTTACCTGAGTTGAGGTGAACTCTTGCGTGTATTCGTAAGTTTTACCGACGGTAGGTATTACTCTGCTGCTAACTAAATTCAAAAGTAACTGATATGAAGAGAACGGTTTGGTTTGTTTTACTTTTGCTACCATTGTTTTTTGCCTGTAACAAAAATCCATATCCAAATATCCCCGAAAACGCACTGTTTAAAATTGTTCCTGCCTCCGAGAGTGGTGTCGATTTTATTAACAAAATAGTAAACGAAAAAGACTACAATATTTTTACCTACCGTAACTTTTACAACGGCGGTGGAGTAGGAATTGCTGACCTGAATAACGATGGTTTAGCCGATATTTACATGACCTCGAACAGAGAAAAAAACAAACTCTATTTAAATCTGGGAGATTTTACGTTTAAAGAAATTGCCGGCCCGGCCGGAGTTGAAGGAGAACGCGCATGGGCAACAGGAGTTGCAATGGTGGATATTAATGCCGATGGATGGCTCGATATTTATGTGTGTAATGCCGGTAATATAGAAGGCGACGATCAAAAAAACGAGCTTTTTATAAACAACGGAGATTTAACTTTTACCGAAAAAGCTGAAGAATATGGCTTGGCTGATAATGGATTTACAACGCACGCAGCATTTTTCGATTACGACAACGACGGTGATCTGGATGTTTACATTTTAAACAACAGTTTTATTCCGGTTAGTAGTCTTGGATACTCGAACCGGCGCAATTTACGAAGTGAAGAGTGGACACTTCCGGATATGTTTCGCGGAGGTGGCGATAAAATGATGCGAAATGATAATGGAAAATTTGTAGATGTTAGCGAAGAAGCAGGTGTGTTCGGAAGTTTAATTGGTTTTGGAATGGGAGTTACGATCGGCGATGTAAACCGTGATATGCTTCCCGATATTTATGTGTCGAACGATTTTTATGAGCGCGACTACTTATACATAAATAATGGCGACGGTACATTTACCGAAAGTTTAAAAGACTGGATCGAACATTTGAGTATGTCATCGATGGGAGCCGATTTGGCCGATATTAATAACGATGGGTACAGCGAAATTTTTGTAACCGACATGCTTCCGGAAGGAGATGCCCGGCTTAAAAACACAAGTGAGTTTGAAGGTCACGATATTTTCTACCTCAAAAAAGACCTTGATTTTTATAACCAGTACATGCAAAATGCATTGCATTTAAACAATGGCGATCAAACCTTTTCTGAGATAGCATTTTACAGTGGCGTTGCTCAAACCGACTGGAGTTGGGGGGCTTTATTGCTCGATCTTGACAACGATGGTTACCGCGATATTTATGTGTCGAACGGAATTTACCACGATTTAACCGACATGGATTTTATGGATTTTTTCGCCAACGAAATTGTTCAGGAGATGACTTTGACCGGGGAGAAGGAAGAAGTGGAGAACATCATTAATCAAATGCCGAGCAATCCAATTCCAAACTATGCATTAAAAAACAATGGCGATCTTACTTTTACAAATGCGTATAAAGAGTGGGGATTCGATATCCCAAGCTTTTCAAACGGGTCGGCTTACGGCGATTTGGATAACGATGGCGATTTAGATCTTGTCGTCAGCAATGTAAATCAAACCTGTTTTTTATTTAAAAACACTACATCCGACAGGCAGTTAAACAATTATTTATCGGTTAACCTAAAAGGAAACGGTAAAAACAGCTTTGCAGTTGGGGCAGCGGTTTATGTATATCACGACGATCAAATACTCAAACAGGAACAGTTTCCTACCCGCGGATTTCAATCTTCGGTGGATTATCGTTTAAATTTTGGATTAAATAAACTAACACAAGTCGATTCGGTAGTAGTGTACTGGCCCAATGGTAAAAAGCAGACTCTTACAGATGTTAAAGCCAATACCACTTTGGATCTGAATATTGAAAATGCCGGCGAATTTTCATCAATGGCTCCGGCAAAAAGGGCGGCTGCAACTTATTTCGAAACAGTTGAAGTGCCATTCCAAAAGCACCAGGAAAATTTCTATGTTGATTTTGATTACGAAGGTCTAATTCCGCAAATGTCGTCGAAAGAAGGGCCTGCCATACAAATTGGAGATGTAAACAGCGATAAGCTTGACGACCTGTTTATTGGCGGTGCATCTGATCAGGAAGCCCAGTTGTGGATTCAAAAAACCAAAGGGAATTTTGTACTTCAGACCAATAGCAGTTTTGCGAATGATAAAGGACATGAAGATGTAACAGCATTGTTTTTTGACGCTGATGGGGATAACGATCTGGATTTGTTTGTGGGCTCGGGTGGAAACGACAAGCCGGAAACCAGTGCGCTTTTATCCGACAGGCTGTATTTAAACGATAGCAAAGGAAACTTTAAGAGGTCAACGAACAGCTTGCCCGACATGCGTTACAATACTTCGGTAGCGGCAGCCAACGATTTTGACAA
This sequence comes from uncultured Draconibacterium sp., assembly GCF_963675585.1. Taxonomy (NCBI): domain Bacteria; kingdom Pseudomonadati; phylum Bacteroidota; class Bacteroidia; order Marinilabiliales; family Prolixibacteraceae; genus Draconibacterium; species uncultured Draconibacterium sp. The sequence goes on along the minus strand of NZ_OY776414.1, from coordinate 3,910,177 downwards.
TGACGGCGACCTGGATTTGTTTGTGGGGAATTTAGGTGTCTCAAAAATTTATGGTATCAATCCGAAACAATATTTGCTTGAGAATGACGGGAAAGGAAATTTTACCGACATAACCGAAAGTAAAGCATTTAAACTAATGGATGTTGGAATGGTTAACGATGCCATTTGGTGCGATATGGACCACGATGACAACAAAGAATTGATTGTTGTAGGACAGTGGATGGCTCCAAAAATATACACATCGAACGGCCGTAGATTAACGGAAATGGAAACCAGCATGGATTCGTTATTTGGATGGTGGAATACCGTTCGTGCAGCCGATTTGGACAAGGACGGTGACGTGGATTTGGTTTTAGGGAACAGGGGCGATAACATGTATTTAAAAGCAGACAATGCTTCTCCTGTAAAAATGTACATCAACGATTTCGATAATAACGGAGCCATAGAACAGATTCTAACGCGCAAAGTGGAAGGAAAAGATAAACCGGTTGCTTTAAAAAAGGAACTTACCAACCAAATTGTTTCGCTGAAAAAGAAGAATCTGAAGTATGTGGAATATGCCACAAAATCAATTGAAGAGATTTTACCTGAAGAACTTCTGAAAAACTCCTTGATTAAAGAAACACGCATTTTTGAAAGTGTGGTTGCATACCAAACTGAAGATTTGGATTTCGAAATTGTGCAATTGCCTGCAAAAGTTCAGTTATCGAGCGTGAATGAAATTTTAATTGACGACCTAAATCAGGATGGTTTTCCGGATTTGTTACTCGGCGGTAACGACTTCGATTATAAACCTCAGTTTGGCAGGCTCGACGCCGGATTTTTTCATTTGCTTACTGGGAGCAAAGATGGATTTCAGGAAACGGCGAATACCGGGGTAAAAGGAACCGGTGTAGTTCGAAGTGTACAAGAGATAAACATTCAGAATCAAAAACATTTATTGATTGGAATCAACGATGAAAGAGCTCAGGTTTATAAGTTTAAATAAGATATTAATTAGTGCTTTGGTGATTCTGGCATGTGCTTGTAATTCAGAAAAAAGACAGTTTAAATTGATAAGCGACAAAGAGTCGGGAATTGATTTTATAAACCGTGTGGAAGATTCGAAAGAAGCGAGTATTCTCGATTATCTGAATTTTTACAACGGAGGTGGAATTGCAGTTGGTGATATTAACAACGATTCGCTGCCCGATATCTTTTTTGTTGGCAATCTTGAAAAAAATGCCTTGTATCTGAACAAGGGAAATATGCAGTTTGAAGACATCACTAAAAATGCAGGAGTTGGAGGCAAGTCGGATTGGAATACCGGGGCTGCAATGGCCGATGTGAACGGCGACGGCTGGCTCGATATTTATGTGATGGCCGTAATCGGTATTTCCGGATTCGAAGGACACAACGAGCTGTACATGAATCAGGGCGATGGCACATTTAAGGAAGAGTCGAAAAAATACGGACTCGATTTTGATACCTATTCTTCAACCGCTGCTTTTTTTGATTACGACAAGGATGGCGATCTGGACATGTACTTGTTAAACCAGGCTGTTCACACCTCAAAATCATATGGACCGGCAACGCTACGTTTAAATCGAAAATATGAATCGGGCGATAAACTTATGCGCAACGATGGTGATGTGTTTACCGATGTGAGCGAAGAGGCGGGCATTTTTGGGGGAATAATTGGTTACGGCCTTGGTTTGGGGGTTTCCGATTTTAACAACGACGGGTGGGACGATATTTATGTAAGCAACGATTTTTTCGAAAACGACTATTATTATCTCAACAATGGCGACGGAACTTTTTCGGAGAAACTTACGGAGTATTTTGGCATGTCGAGCCGCTTTTCGATGGGGAACGACATTGGAGATATTAACGGCGATGGTTTTGCCGACCTGGTAACGCTGGATATGTTGCCCGACGATGAAAAGATATTAAAAGCCTCGGATGGCGATAATAGCATGGATCTGGAAATAAGAAAGGAAATGCTGGGTTATCATCCGCAGTATTCCAGAAATATGTTGCAAATGAACAAAGGCGGTAAAGCATTTTCGGAAGTTGCTTTGCTGACCGGGGTTGCGGCTACCGACTGGAGTTGGGCTCCCATGCTGGCCGATTTTAATCAGGATGGAATCATCGATCTGTTTATCGGTACCGGAATTCACCGGCGCCCAAACGACCTGGATTACATTAATTTTATTTCGAATCAGCAAATTCAGAGCACGCTCGAAAATACACACCTTATGGATAATCTGGCATTAAAAGCGATGCCAACCGGAGTAATTCATAATTATATTTTTGAAGGAACAGGATTAGCGTTTACCGATAAAACCAGGAGCTGGATCCCTGAAGATACCTTAAAAAGTAACGGGGTTGTTTATTGCGATCTTGATAACGACGGCGACCTTGATTTGGTTACGAATAACTTTAACGCCAAACCGCTTATTTACGAAAACCAGAATACAGCCGGTAACAATTACCTGAAAATCAGGTTTGATTATCCGGGAATGAACCGTTTTGGAATTGGGACTAAAGTTTTTTTGTACAACAAAGGCCAGCTTCAAACCCGGCAACTGAACTGTACGCGTGGCTACCAATCGTCGGTAGAGCCTCTTGTCCATTTCGGACTTGGGCAGAATGCGGCTGTTGACTCGGTGCTGATTGTATGGCCCGATAATACTTTTCAGAAACTGGAAAATGTTGAAGTCAATCAATCAGTAGTAGCTAAACCTGAAAATACCCGGCATAATTTTAACTGGAAACGGATGCAATTACAAAAGGAATGGTTTGAGGCACCCGACAGTTCAAAAATTGTACAGGCCAAACACAATGAAAACAGCTACATCGATTTCGACCGCGAAAGCCTGATGCCCTATAAAATTTCGGCAGAAGGACCTGCCATTGCTGTTGGCGATGTGAACGGCGATGGGAAAGACGATATTTTTATGGGCGCGGCAAAACACGACACAGCACATTTATTTGTTCAGAACGAAACCGGTTTTGAAGAAAAAAGAATTGCCGGTTTTGCTGCTGATGCTTTGTTTGAAGATGTGGAGGCTTGTTTTGTGGATATCGACAACGATAAGGATCTTGATTTGTTTGTGGTTTCGGCCGGGGGTGAGTTTTACGGAACCATGCCGGCACTTAAAGACCGAATATACAGAAACGATGGGAATGGCAATTTTGAAAAGAACGAAGAGGCAGTTCCCGATTATTTTGAAAATGGATCGATGGCTCGTTTTAGCGATTTTGATGCCGATGGCGACCTGGATGTTTTTGTTGGAGGGCGTGCGGTTTCGTATCGTTTTGGCGATATTCCAAATTCATATTTGCTTATCAACAATGGGAAGGGGCAATTTTCGTTAAGCGATCAGCCAGCTTTGGTAAAAGCCGGAATGATAACAGATGCCGTTTGGAGCGATTTTAACAGCGACGGTCAATCCGATTTAATTTTGGTTGGGGAATGGATGAGTCCGCAATTTCTTCAGAATCAAAATGGAACGCTGGTAAATGTTTCCAAAACAGTATTTTCTGAATCACTGAACGGTTTGTGGAGGGCGGTTAAAGCCATGGATGTCGATGGAGACGGAGATACAGATTATTTGCTTGGAAACTGGGGCACAAATACAAAGTTCCGTGCATCAAAACAATACCCCTTGAAAATGTACTTCAGCGATTTTGACGAAAACGGAAGACCCGAAACGGTTCTTGCCATGGCGACCGGCAAAAAATACTATCCGGTAAATACAAAAGACCAATTGGATAAACAGCTGGAGCAGCTTACCCGTAAAAAATTTGTGTATTACCGCGACTTTGCAGGTAAAACCATCGATGAGGTTTTGGGACAGGACGTGTTGGACAAAGCAAGCTTACTTGAAGTGAGTTGTCTGGAATCGGGATACCTGAAAAACAACCAGGGAAATTATGAGTTTGTTCCGTTTGGTGCAGGCTTGCAGGTAGCACCAATAAATACATTTTTTGTTTACGATTTCGATGGCGACTCAAAAGATGATGTTCTTACCGGTGGAAATTTTCTTGGAGTACCTCCGTACCATGGCCGTTTTGTGGCCAACTCTGGAAATATATTAACCGGAAACGGAACAATTGAAGATGGTGTTTGTGTTGGATTAAATTACAGTCAAAAAGAAATTCGAGAATTAAAATTGGTTGAAATCGACAATGAAAAATACATACTTGCTGCTCCCAACAACTGTAAGTTAATATGGAATAAAGTGAAGAAATAAAGGGTAAAGGGATGATGAGTTTTGAAAAAAAATGGTGGCTTTTGAGCTTGATTTTTGTGGTTCTTTCGTGTTCGAAACAAAAAGAACCATTGGTAGTTGATACCGACGATTTTCACAAATCGGTAGATCAACTTACTTCAATAATGATTCACGATATATTTTCGCCACCGGTGGCTTCGCGGGTTTATGTTTATCCGATAGTTTCTGCCTACGAAATTTTACAGCAAGAAAACAGCATCTACAATTCCTTGCTCGGACAGCTGAATGATTTTCCCGAAATTCCACCGAAACCAGATGTAGAGAACCTGAATCTGGAAGTGTCGGCACTTGTGGCATTTATGGATGTTGGTAAAAGACTTATTTTCTCGGAAGACAAAATGGAAAGCTACCGGGATAGTTTGTATTCGGTTTGGGAACAACAAAACAGTTCTGAATTTGAAGTTTCGCGCGATTACGGACTTCAGGTGGCGGCTAAAATTGTAAGCTGGATTGATGCTGACCATTACAACGAAACACGGACCATGCCCAAGTTTACCGTAAATTTAAATGAAAAGTGGAGGTGGCAGCCCACTCCTCCCGATTATATGAATGGCATTGAACCTCACTGGGAACACATTCGGACACTTACACTCGATTCGGCGGCACAGTTTAAACCCGTTCCTCATCCTGAATTCTCGCTGGAAGAAGGAAGTAAGTTTTACAACGAACTGCTTGAAGTGTACGAAGTTGGTTTAAAAGAGCAAAAGAATGGCGACTCTTCCGATGAGGTACAAATTGCCAGATTTTGGGATTGTAATCCGTATGTTTCGGTACATCGGGGGCACATGATGTTTGCTGTTAAAAAAATTACACCTGGTGCCCACTGGATTGGAATTTGTAAAATTGCCAGTAAAAAGGCCGGGCTCAATTTAATGGAAACGGTTGCCGCTTATACATCGACTTCGGTTTCTATTTTTGATGCATTTATTAGTTGCTGGGAGGAAAAATACAGCAGTGTTCTTATTCGTCCCGAAAATCTGATTAACAAGTACATTGACGAAAACTGGTTGCCAATTTTGCAAACACCTCCTTTTCCTGAATATACTTCGGGGCACTCGGTGGTTTCAGGTGCAGCATCGGTTGCATTAACCCATTTTTTTGGCGATAATTTTGCCTTCGACGATGATACAGAACTTCCTTATGGTCTGCCTGTGAGAAGCTTTACTTCGTTCTATGCAGCTTCAGCCGAAGCAGCAATTAGCCGAATGTACGGAGGCATTCATTACCGGGCTGCAATCGAAAATGGCCTTGACCAGGGCATGAAATTGGGAGAACATGTTAGTAAAACAGTTCAGACCAAAACCAATTAAACCACTTAAAGCTAAAACCAAAATCGACTTAAAATTAAACCATGAGAAAAAAAACGGTACTTATTTTCTCGATTACTTTAACCGTTATTGCCGGGCTAATTTGGTATTTATTTATAAAAAGATGGGACTACAAAGTCTATTTTTCAGTTGATGCCCAACCCGCAGTTGTGTATTCTTTTGTTCGCGACTGGAACGACTGGAACGGAATGAAACTGCAAAAGGAAAAAGTCTCGAATACCATAAAATTCCCCGATAAAAGTATTGAGCGAGTGTTGACTTTGAAAGACACAACACTTGTATTTAACTGGGAGTTTCATCTGAAAAATGATTCGACAACACGTGTGGAACTTGGAGTTACAGACACAGACCGGAAATTGTACAACCGGCTTTTGGTTCCTTTTCAAACGCTGCCTTTCGAAAAAAGTATAAAAAAGAATGTGTTGATTATGCGGAATAAACTTTTGGAGTTTACCAACGATTTTAAATACGAATTTGTTGGACAGGCCAAATTGGATTCGGTTTCGTGTGTTTACATTTCGGCAAAAACACCAATCAGGAATAAAGCTGAAGAGATGATTAAAAATGTGATCAACCTAAATCGGTTTGTAAAAGACAATGCGCTTGGTTTAAACGGAAATCCTATGGTTGTTGTAAAGGATTGGAGTCCGGAATCTGACAGTATCAGTTTTGATTTTTGTTTTCCCATTCTTCATCCTGAATTGATTCCTGAAAACTCAGAAATGGGTCTCCGAAATGTGGGCATAAAAAATGCATTAAGAGCCGATTTTTATGGTAACTATAGCATTTCGGATGTAAGCTGGAATCTTCTGTACGAAGAATCGTTAAAGCGAGGCAACAGGAATACGGGAAACATTGTAGAGGTTTTTTACAACGATCCGCATGGAGGTGGAAATGAATTGAATTGGAAAGCCGCTATTTATTTTTCTGTTGAAAAATGAGTGGTATAAAACAAAGTGAAATTTTTTGTATTCTATTATTTTTTTGTCACTTTTAAGTGCTTGAATACGAAGAAGAATAAATGCGGATGTCGTATGTTGAGTTGTTTGTTAGCATTGCAATATTAATTTTTAAAACAAACATAAGGTCAATATTTGGCATTTAAATTCGAATATATAACTTTTAATATGAAGCAGGTAATTGAATATTTTAGGCACTGGCATATTTGTGTACAACTCTTGTTTTTGAGTGTAGTTCTAGTCCTTGCCGGTTGTCAACCACAAAAGTCATCCCAAAACACTACTGTTAAACTCGATTCGCCACCGGCAAATGACGCGTTTTTTCAGGAAATAGGTGCACAGATTGGATTAGACTTTGTCCATTCAATTGGCGACGAAGAACTAAGTAACATTGTGGAGTCGAGTGGCGTTGGTACTGCCTTTCTTGATTTTGATCAGGATGGTTTTATTGACATTTATACCTGCAACGGAACATGGATTGAAGGACTTAGTGGGGGTGAGAAACCAAAGGAAGTACCACACAACCATTTGTATCGGAATCTGGGAAACGGAACTTTTCAGGATGTAACAGAAGACGCAGGTGTTGGCGGACCGTGGTACAGTTTGGGAATTACTGTGGGAGATTATGACAACGATGGTTATCCCGATATTTATTTAAGTAATTACGGCGAAAATACGCTGTATCATAACGATGGAGACGGAACATTTTCGGATGTTACGAAGCGGGCTAAAATTAGCGGAGGCGATTTTTTTAGTGTTGGAGCGGCCTGGTTTGATTTCGATAAAGACGGATTTTTGGATCTGTACGTTGGGAATTACCTTAAGTTCGATCCGGAGTATAAATACTTTTATGCTCCCGACGGATTTCCCGGGCCGCTGGCTTACGACAGTGAGGCCGATATTTTATTTCATAACAAAGGCAATGGATCGTTTGAAGATGTAACAGCCGCTATGGGAATTACCGATTTGGATGGCAGAGCCATGGGAGTTGGAGCAGTGGATTACGACAGCGACGGATACATGGATATTTATGTGGCAAACGATCATACAGTAAACTATTTATGGCATAATAATGCGGGGAAAGGTTTTACCGACAAAGGAACCATGTCGGGAACCGGGTTTAGCCAGGCCGGAGAAGCTACAGTAAGTATGTCGGTGGATTTTGCCGATTACAATGGCGATGGAATGATTGACATGTTCCTTTCGGACGATAACTATTGTTCCCTTTATGAAAACCTTGGGAATGGTGTATTTAACGACCGTTCGTATGTCTCCGGAATTTCTGTGGCAGCCGGTCAGTTTGTTGGATGGTCATCCAGTTTTTTGGATTACGACAACGATGGCGATGCAGATATTTTTAAAAGTAACGGCGAGTTAAAACACTTATACGGGCACGAAGACCAATTGTTTGAAAACGTAGGAAACGGAAAATTTGAAGATGTTTCGGTTGAATTAAGCGACTATTTTAAAGAAGAGAATGTTGGAAGAGGAGCCTGTTTAGGAGATTACGATAACGACGGAGACATTGATGTTTTTGTGGTGAATATAGGCAACCAGTGTAAGTTTATCAGAAACAATAAGGGCAATCAAAACAATTGGATTACGCTTAAATTGGTGGGTAGCGAAAGCAACCGCGATGGAGTGGGTGCCGAAATAAGTCTTCTTGCTGAGGGTAAAACCCAAATGGCACAAAAGAAAAGTACCACCGGTTATTTGTCACAAAACGATCCAAGAATACATTTTGGTCTGGGGAAAAGTGAAACGATTGACAAGTTGTCGATAAAATGGCCTTCAGGGAAAGAGCAGGTACTTACAGATGTAAAAGTCAATCAGATTTTAACCATAAATGAATCGGAGTAGAATGAATTGGGAGTATAAAGCAGGTGGAACGCATTTATTTGGTTGGCTGGTATTGGTATTTTTTGGCTTTTCATGTTCAACTCAATCGTTTGATGGGATGTTGCTGGTTGCTGTGCAACCAACAAATACTTCAGGATTAACAGTTTTGGGTGAAAACGGATATGTTGCCGGCTCAAAGATTGTTGCAATTCACCCTGAGTCACCCAATGCTAATCCAATCGAATTGACCAACGATTTTTTCGCGGCAACGGCACCCGAACTTTCATACGATGGAAAAAGGATGTTGTTTTCTGCTCAGAAATCGGTCTCTGATAAGTGGCAAATCTGGGAAATGACACTTTCCGGTTTGCAAGCACAACAATTGAGTCATTTTACAGAAGATTGTATCAGTCCGGTGTATTTGCCGGGCGATCGTTTTGTGTTTAGCAGTTTCCTGAAAAACGATACGGTAAAAAACAGCTTTGCCGTTTTTCAGGGGAAACTCGACGGTTCACAAATTCAACAAGTAAGTTACGATCCGCAAAATCACACAGCCTTGTCGGTATTAAAAGATGGCCGTGTGCTGTCAATTACACAACAGGTTTATCCCTTGGTTGGTGACGATAAATTTATGGTAATGCGTCCCGACGGTACAAAACTGGAATTGTTTTGTGCGCATAACGAGATGGAAATTTTTCGCAGTTCGGCGCACGAAACAAATGATGGTAAAATTGTATTTGTATCGGAAAATGGGAACACTAAAAAATCGGATTTGGTTTCGGTGGATTACAATATGCCGTTTCATAGCCGAAATGTACTGAGCCCGGAACTTGCCGGTGACTTTTTGTTTGTGCGTCCTGGGCAAAACGGACAACTGTTAACATCTTACCTATCAGAATCTGCCCAGGAATTTCAGCTTTATTCGTACGATGTTGAAATGCATGTCTTAACCGAAATATGGCAGTACGAAGAATTTGATGTGCTTGATGCGCTTTTTATTCAAGCATACGAACGCCCCAGGAATTTGCCAAGCGAAGTTAACTCATCGGAAGAAACAGGATTGTTAATGTGTCAGGATATTAATTTTAGCGGATTGGAGTCGATGGCAATTGACGACAAACAAAAGGCGCAAAAAATTGAGATTATTGGAACCGAAGGATCACTTGGAAAGGTTAATGCAGAAAGTGATGGCTCTTTTTATTTAAAAGTCGATGCCAATCTTCCCTTTCGTATTCAAACGCTTTCGGCTGGGGGAGAGCTGATTAAAGGACCCGGGAGCTGGTATTACATTCGACCAAACGAGCGCCGGGCTTGTGTAGGTTGCCATACCGGAACAGAGATTTCTCCTTTTAATCAGCAGCCGATCTCAGTGCGTAAAGATCCGGTTTTGATACCTGTACAAAAAACGCTGAACAAATAATTGAGGAGGAATACGATGAAAAGACAGAAATTATTTGTGCTTGCAGGGCTTGTGGTTGTTTTGGGATTGCTGGTTTATTTTCCCGGTCGAAAACATGCGCGTGCTCATGTAAATTATATGACTGCGGCTGAGGATCATCCGCTACTTTGTCTGAATTGTCACCTGTATAAAAAAAGTGATGGTATAATCTATAAACTGGTAAACAAAGATTATCTATCGCCTTATAACACAGCTGTGTCGAATGATGGGACTCAACTTTATGTTGTGGCTCAGGATGCAAACGAACTTCTGGTAACCGATATTGAAAAGAAGCAGGTACTTCAACACATTCCGGTCGATAATCATCCGCATAGTATTGTTTTAACAAACGATGGAAACATTGCCTATGTAAGTAACCAGTGGGCCGATAATGTTTCGGTGGTTGATTTGGCTAACGGAACTGTTACCGATACGCTTGAAACCGGAAACGGACCATCGGGGATTACACTGAGTAAAGATGAAAAATTCCTGTTTGTGGTAAATACCTTTAGTTCGGATCTTACGGTGATCGATCTCAATAAGAAAAAGGAAATTAAACGCCTGCCTGCTGCATTCGATCCAGCCGGAATTGCTGTTTCGCCCGATGGCGGTAAGGTTTATGTTTCGGGCAGACGAGGGAATATGGTGCCATACGGAGAACCGCTTGTTACCGAAGTGATTGAATACGATGCCCAAAAAAAACGTGTGAAAAATGTAATTGGCGTTGGTTCTGCCTATTTGATGGAGAACATTAGCTTTACTCCTTCCGGAGATTTAGCGCTGCTTTCGCTGATTCGTCCTAAAAATCTTGTTCCAATGGTTCAGGTAGAACGAGGCTGGATGATGAACCACGGAATTGGAATTATAGAACAGGGCGAAAATGGCCGCGTTATTCAGCTTTTACTCGACGAACCCAATGCGTATTATTCCGATCCTTATGATGTTGTTGTTACGCCTGACGGGAAAAAAGCTTTTGTGTCGAGCTCGGGTGTAAATACAATTTCGGTGATCGATTTGGAAGAAATCCGAACAATCCTAAAAGAATATACCCGGGAACAGTTGGATTATTTTGCAAATGATCTGGCATTTAGCCGAAAGTATGTTGTCAAGCGAATTCCAACAGGTGCCTGCCCAAAAGGCATGAGCATTTCGAAAGATGGTTCCCGATTATATGTTGCCGAGCAACTGGAAGACAGAATTGCGGTAATTGATGTTGATCAACTGGAACCTTTGACAACGATAGATTTGGGTGGTCCCGAAAAAATTACGGTTGCCCGCAAAGGCAGAAGATTGTTTGTAAATGCCGGTGGCACATTTCAACATCAATATTCGTGTTACACTTGCCACCCCGATTACCACGAAGATGGTTTGGTGTATAATATGGCCGGAAAAGACATGGGGCGTAACGTAACCAATACACAATCGCTTCGCGAAATTAATGGTACCGCGCCTTTTAAATGGAACGGGAAAAATCAAACTGTGTATAAACAAGACGGAATGCGCTTTTCAACCGTGTTAACTCGTACTGAAGCATTTTGTTATCCCGATTTGGATGCTCTTACTTCGTTTATTTTAACGGGCATTAAAAATCCACCAAACTTAATGTACAACAAAACAGGAGAACTAACTGCCTCGCAAAAACGTGGGAAAGAAATTTTTGAGCGTAGCGTAGATGGCAATGGCAAAATGATACCCGAAAACGGCAGATGTGTTACCTGTCATCCGGCTCCGTTTTATACCAATTTTAAGTTGGCAGATGTTGGCACGTTGGCCGAATCGGACGACAGTATTCAGTTTGATACACCACACCTGAATAATATTTTTGCTTCGCCGCCCTATTTGCACGACGGCAGAGCACAAACGCTTGAAGAAATATGGACACTTTATGGAGGAGAAGATGAGCACGGAGTTGTAAACGACATGACAAAAATGGAGTTGAACGACCTCATTAATTACTTAAAATCATTGCGCAGTGCAAGCTATGAACATCAAAAAGAAAAAGCTTTAAACGCATCGTTATAATGTCGAACTAAAACTAAACTATATATGAAAACGAAACAAACTAACTTATTTTTTAGCATTGGAATTATCCTGTTCCTTGCATACGTTTCTTTTGGTTTTACAATCAGCACTGAAAAGTCCGACAGCAAAGAGAACAAATCGTTTCCAATGTTTGGCAATTGGAAGAATTTCACTAAAGCTGATGGACTGCCTGGCAATAAAACCTACGCAGTAAGGGTTGATGGCGACCGTGTTTTGGTCGGTACGCATGAAGGGTTAGCCGTTTTTGAAGATGGTAAATGGACGACATACACAACATCAGACGGATTGGCACACAATGGTGTAATCGCAATTGACATAAGTGAATTAACCGGAGATGTTTGGCTGGGTACAATGGGAGGATTAACACGTTGGTCGGGTGGACGCTTCGAGAGTTTTACCCAAATGAACAGTGGAATGCCAAACGATTTGGTGTATTCGGTAGCTTGCGATGGCAAAGATGTATGGATGGCAACAGGGGGAGGTGCCGGGAAATTGGATACTTACACAAAAGAGTGGGAAATTTTTACCGAAGAGAATGCTCCAATGCACGAGCCATGGACATACAGTGTTTGTTCCGGCGACGAAAAAATTTTTATCGCAGCCTGGGGTGGTGGTATTATCGAATACAACAAAAAAACCAAACATTTCAGAGATTATACTGATCCTGACGGAAATATGGAAATAGATCTTTTCCCCGATGATGGCGTTGTTCACGACATTACCACCGGAACTTCATTTGCAAACGGAAATCTATGGGTGGCTACATATTTTGGCTTAAGCCGTTACGATGGTGTGCACTGGAAAGGTTATTTTGATCACGACAGTGGCCTCGCAAGTAATTTTATAAATTTTATAAAAGCTGACGGAGACTACGCTTTTATTTGTACCGATCAGGGATTAACAGTAACCGATGGAGATACCTGGGTAAGCTATTACAAAAACGAAAAAAACGCAAACGGAAGAGCGGTCCTGCTTCAGGATGGTAAAAAACAGGAGAAAGCTTTGTCTCCTTCTATCTCGCACAATTTTATATTGGGTGTGGATGTGAAAGACGATGTAATTTGGGTGGCAACTTCATACGGTTTAAGCCGTGGCGAATTGATCAAATAACGCAAACGAAAAAACGCAATACAATGAGAAGTATATATTACCTGGCAACTTATTTGGTTTTTGCATTCTTGATGCTTTGCACTGGCACTGCAAAAGCCCAGGAGAGCAAATTGATGTATGGCAATACTCCCGACAGTGTTTTCCCCTATAATAATTTTCAAAAGGCGTATAAATACCATTTTGTTGAACCCATTGAATTTCATGGTGCAGGCCGCGAAAAACCGGAACCAACCAATCTTGACGAAGTACGAATTGGTTTTTTGGGTCCACTCGATAATTCACCACTTGTACCGCTGGGGCAACAGATGCTAAACGGTTCTCTGCTCGCCATTGAAGAAGCCAACGCTGCCGGAGGGTACAAAGGAATTCCATACAAATTAATGGAACACAACGATGTTGGTTTGTGGGGTGCTGCTGCCAACGAAGTAATTAAAATGGATGACGAAGGAGTTTGGGTTTGGCTTGGTTCGATAGACGACATTGTTTCGCATGTGGCATTGCGTGCTACTCTTAAAACCGAAATGATGATGGTGTGTACCGGCGATCCCGATCCAACTTTTACCGAGACAAATATTCCATGGGTAATCCGGGTAATTAGCGACGACCGGCAAAGTGGTTACGCTTTGGCCGATTACATTTACAATCAAAAAGGGCACGATCGTGTGGCAGTAATACGTACCAACAGTCGTTATGGTAGAGTTGGTGTGATGGAATTTGCCGGTGTTGCCGTTCGTTTGGGGCATCCCATTCGAATGGAAGAACGATTTAATGAAGGCGAAACCGATTTTAAAATGCAGCTCGAAAACATTAAAAAGTCGAATCCTGATGCCATTTTGATTTGGGCTAGTGCCAACGAATCGGCGCTTATTTTAAAACAACTTCGCGAAATGGGAATGGAACAACCTGTTTACGGCTCCGACCGTATGGTTTCTTCGCAGTTTATGGAGCTGGCCGGAGATGTTGCAAACGGAGTTGTTACAACTTGTCAGTACAATCCAAATGCCGACAATCCGGCTTTAAAACAATTCCATGCTGCCTATACAAAACGTTTTGGGGTGGAACCGGAAGTTTTTGCCGCACATGCTTACGATGGAATGAATCTTATTTTGAAAGCTGTTGAAGAAGTGGGATTAAATCGTGTGCTTATCCGCGATGTTTTGTCCGACCTGAAAACGTTTCAGGGGTATGAAGGAGTAACCGGAAAAATTGTTTTTGACGCATCGTGGAACGATATCGGGGAAATATTTATGGCCGAAGTGGAAAATGGGGAGTTTAAATTTTTCCCGGCAGCACAAATGAAGGAGAGGGGACATTCGAAAGCAATGCCCGGATATTAAAGTGCGGCTTTTATTTCTGTTTTTTTTGATTGAGGATTTGTAAAGTTGGAGAAATGTGCAGACGGCAGATAATTGTTTTGATTGGGTTGCTTGGTTTTCTTTTCTTAAAGTCGGAATATGGCTGTGCACAAACAACTACCGGTTTGGCCGATACAATCAAAGTCGGACTGCTAATTTCGGACAGTACTTATAAGGAAGCGAGGCAGGCAGCCGAATTGGCAATCAACGAAGCAAATTCAGAATCGCAATCAAACAAAAAATTTAAGCTGGTAAACCGTTCGATGGAAGGGCCCTGGGGAACCGGTGCAAAACAAACGGTTGATTTGGTTTTTAACGAGCAGGTGTATGCAATAATCGGGAGCCACGATGGAAGAAATGCACATTTGGCTGAACAGGTTATTGCCAAAACGCAGGTGGTTTATGTCTCTGCGTGGGCTGCCGACCCAACTTTGTCGCAAGCTTATGTGCCCTGGTTTTTTAGCCTCGTTCCCAATAATATCCAGCAGGCAAAGGCACTTTGTACACACATGTATAAAACCGGTAACTTTTCAAACGTGCTGGTAATTTCCAATGCGGATTACGATGCCGAAACGGGCGCCAAATTCTTCGAAGCTGAAGTGAAAGAACAAGGGTTTCACTTGCCGGCTAAATTTGTTTACTCTTCAGATTCCAATCTCGATGCGTTAAAAAGTAGATTTCGGGAACAGCAAACGGAAGCAATTGTATTGTTTGGAGACGCCGCCTGGGCTTCAAAAATTATACAGTTGGCGAAAGTAGAAAAAATAAGAATTTATGGATCGTGGCTAATAACAGGAGAATCGTTAACCGAAGAATTTAAGCTGCAAAACCTGGATGATGTAATTGGTATTGACGCGGTTTACTGGACCAGCGAAAAAGGGAAATTGTTTTCCGAAAAATTTAAAAAGAAATACGGTACACTGCCGGGAGCAACGGCTGCTTATGCCTACGATGCTACACATTTTGTTCTTGCAGAAATTAATAAATCGGGTTTTGATCGTGAATTATTTAAGAGCCGGCTTCGATCTGCTAGTTATCAGGGAATTACCGGAAAGATTGAATTCGACAATTTAGGCAATCTGAAAAAAGAGGTTCAACTGGTAGAAATAAAGAACGGAATTCCGCATGCTGCGGGCAATTAAATCCTTAAATGTTCCGATTTTCTTGTAAATTTGACATCATGACTAAACAAAACTATTTTTTACTTTTTGGTCTGTTTTTCGTGTTTTTAGCAGGCTGTCAATCGTCTGCCGAAAAAGAAAAACAAGATGCTGTTGAGTTAATGACGGCTCAAACAATGGGAATTGCCTATCTGGAAGAGTTTAAACTGGAAGAGGCCGAAACTGAGTTTCTGAAATATGTAAAACTGGCTCCTGAAGACCGCCTGGGATATGCCAACCTTGGTATTACTTATTTGCGTATGGGAAAATATCCGGAGGCAGAAGAGCAAATTCAGCACGCGCTGGAGATTGATGCTGAAGATGCAGATATACAGCTTATTCTGGCTACGATTTACGAAATGGATAACCATCGCGAAAAAGCCATTGCTGTTTTAAACGATGCCTTGAAAAACGCGCCCAATCATGCAAAAGTATTGTACATGCTTTCCGAATTGTATTCAGTGGCAAATGATGCAGAGTCGCAGGCAAACAGAAAAGCCTGTATCACAAATCTGGCTGCAATAGTTCCCGGTAATTTAGTTCCACAGTTAAGTTTAACCGAAATTGGTTTAAAGGAGAATCAGGCTGACAGTACGTTGGCAAGGTTGGAAAAAATTGCAAAAGAGTTTCCCGAATTTCCGATTGAAGCCCGCGATTATTATACGGCTACGTTGGATTATTTACGAAAAGGAGACATTCAAAATGCCAAAATACAGTTTACTATTTTTCACAATTACCTAAAAGTTACTTCGCCCTACCAGGCCGGAATAATGGAGTTAAAAGGGCCGGGAGGTAATTTAATTGGCTTTCCGCTGATCGAGTACAACAAGGATTTGATTGTGCAGGATGTGGAAGCAAAATCGTACCTCGATGTAATTGTATTTAAAGAAGTAAGTGCTTCGGCAGGGATAAATCTGCCGCTTGTTTCTGAAACAAATGCAAGCCAAAATGGTGTTTTAAGTCATGTGGAAGTTGCCGACTACGATGGCGATGGCGACATTGATATTTACACCGCAGGCTACGATGAGGCAAGCAGCTCGTTTAAGCATCATTTATACAATAACGAGATGGGGCGCTTTACCGATGTGGCCGCAAATGTTGGAATGGATCATACCGGAAATGAGGCGGCTGCAACTTTTATTGACTACGACAACGATGGTTTTCTGGATTTATACATTCTGAATGAAAAGGGTGATATTTTGTACCGAAATGCAGATCAGGGGATGTTTAAAAATGTAAGCGAAAATTCAGGTATTGGCAATCGCACAGGTGGAGCCAAAGCTTTGTTTTTTGATTACGACCACGACGGCGACCTGGATTTATTTCAGATGAACAAAACCGGCAATCAGCTCTTCCGAAACAATATGGACGGCACTTTTACCGATCTGATTGAAAAAACCGGAATTCCTTCTGATGAGCCTTTTAAAGATGCTGCTTTTGGCGATTTCGATGACGACGATGATATTGATTTGTTGCTTACCGGAGCAAGCGGGACTTTTCTGTTTTCGAATCAGCGGCAGGGAATTTTCAAAAATGTTTCCGAAGAATGTGGTTTGTCTGAAGCCATTCCCGGCACTGCCATTGATGTGGCCGATATAAATAACGATGGTTTTCTCGATTTCTTTGTTACTTCCGAAACTCCGGGGGAAATTGCCATCTTTCAAAACCACGGGAATGCACAGTTTGGCGCTTTAAAAGGGGTGTCAAAAATGTTTGGCTCGCTCGCAAAAGTAAAAACCACCGATGTTCGGTTTTTTGATTTTGATAACGATGGATACCAGGATATAATAATTGCCGGAAATTCAACAGTTGAAGGCGCTCGGGGTTTGTTTTTGTACCACAATGAAGCTCCGGGTGAATTCGCTGACGTATCGCATCTACTTCCTGAAAATGTAAAATCGGCACGGCAGATTGAACTGTTTGATTACAACGACGATGGCGACATTGATATTTTACTTGCCGGTGTAAACGGAGGTCTGCTACTGTTGCGTAACGACGGTGGAAACATCAATCATTATGTGGACATGAAACTGGTGGGTTTACGCACCGGTAGCGCCAAAAATAATCATTTTGGAATTGGTGCGAAGGTAGAAATGCGAAGCGGCGATTTATACCAAACTCAGGTAGTAACCAGTCCCGGTGTACATTTTGGATTGGGACACCGAAAAAATGCCGATATCATTCGTATAACTTGGACCAACGGTGTGCCGCAAAATATATTCCGACCCGGCGTAGATCAGGCGCTCATTGAGGCGCAGACATTAAAAGGATCGTGTCCGTTTGTATATGCCTGGAACGGAAATGAATACCAACTGGTAAAAGACATTACATGGAGAAGTGCGCTGGGGATGCCTCTCGGAATTATGGGAGAAAATACAGCTTATGCTTTTGCCGATGCATCGGATGATTACATTAAAATACCGGGTAAATTTCTAAAAGAGAAAGAGGGCAAATATTCCATCCGGATCACCTCCGAATTGTGGGAAACCATTTATATGGACCGGGTACGTTTGGCTGTTGCCGATCATCCTGCAAATACCGATGTTTTTGTACCTGAACAATTTGGCCCGCCACCATTTCCCGGTTACAAACTGTACACCGTTTCCGAGAAAAAATTACCTGTATGTGCAATCGATCAGGACGGAAACGATGTTCTTTCGTTTATCGAAAAAGAGGATGACAATTATCTGGCAGGATTTAACTCAGATAAATACCAGGGATTAACCGAAATGCATACTCTTACACTCAGCCCGGAAAAGAATACAAGTACAAATAAGTTACACCTGTTTTTAAAAGGCTGGATATTTCCTACCGATGCCAGTATCAACGCGGCTTTGTCGCAATCAAATGCCATTGAGGTTGTTTCGCCTGTTATTCAGGTTGTAAATTCGAAAGGAGAATGGCAAACTGTACTAAAAAATGTGGGCTTCCCTATGGGGAAAGACAAAACTGTAATTATTGATCTGTCTGATAAATTTTTAAGTGCCGATCACCGGGTGCGGATTTTAACCAATATGGAAATTTACTGGGATTATATTTTCTTCTCAAATGTAAGCAACGATATTCCGGTTACCACAACCATCCTCGATCCTGTTTCGGCCGATATTCACTACCGCGGATTTTCGCGTTCGTACCGAAAGGGAGGTCGTTACGGGCCGCACTGGTTCGACTATTACGATGTGGACACAAATACAAAATGGGTTGATCTTACCGGAAATTACACACGTTACGGCGATGTGCTGCCTTTGTTGCTTGCGTCGGATAATCAATACATAATTTCCAATGCCGGAGATGAAACTTCCATCGAATTTAATGCAGGTGATTTGCCTGAATTGCCCGAAGGCTGGACCCGCGATTTCTTTATTCATAGTGTAGGTTGGGTAAAAGACGGCGATTTAAATACAGCTTTTGGAAACCAGGTGGAACCTTTGCCCTATCACGGAATGAAAAATTATCCGCCACTGGCGGAAGACGTTTATCCGGATGATGAAGACTTAAAACAATACCACAGTAAATACAACAACAGAGTAGTTACAACCGAAAACTACCGCAATTTTATTAAAGATGAAGTGTACAGCAATGAAAAAAAGTAAGTTCTTTTTTATCCTGTTTTTGATTTTCTCCCCAACATTGATTTTTGCACAAAAAAAATCCGAAGTTTTTACAGATGTTACAAAAAGTGCAGGAATTGATTTTGTGTACAATTTTGGAGACCACACCTATGTAAATATAGTTGAAAGTAGTGGCTCCGGAATTACTGTTTTTGATTTTAACAACGATGGATTGATGGATATTTACCTGATGAATGGAACCTATCTGGACGGTATTTCAACGGAAGACGGCAAGGAATTTAGTAACACACCCAACGAATTGTATAAAAACAATGGCGACGGCACTTTTACCGAAATGGCGGTAAAAGCAGGTGTTGACGATCGGCACTGGAGCATGGCCGCCGGTGCAATCGACATTGACAAAGATGGTTTTGATGATTTGTTTTTGCTGAATTACGGACCAAATATTTTCTACCACAACAACGGCGACGGCACTTTTACCGATATTACAGGCAAATTGGGTTTGGAAGGCCCAGCTGAGTTGAACGGGTTTACAAAATGGAGCATTGGAGTTTCGTTCTGGGATTATAACAACGACAACCGTTTGGATGCCATGGTTGGTAATTTTTTGGCTTTCGATCCTGAATACATTTCAACACAAACTCCCGGGATGATGCCGCATCCTTCGGAATACAAAGGGCAGGCATCCATGTTATACGAGCAGCAAGCCGATGGTAGTTTTAAGGATGTAAGTGCCAAAAACAAACTGTTTTATCCCGATTCAAAATGTATGGGACTTACGGTTTACGATTTTGATAACGACGGCGATATGGACATTCTTCAAGCCAACGATCATCAGAAAAATTTCTTGTTCAGCAATGAAAATGGCAACTACCGCGAAATAGGAATTGAGCGGGGAGTGGCAGTAAACAGTCATGGCCAGCCAACCGGTTCGATGCACGGAACCATTGGTGACATTGATAACGACGGCGATCTGGATATTTTGGTGGGCGATTTAAAATACGGTGCTTTATACCGGAATCTTGGAAATGGATTTTATGAGGATGTTACCGAAGTGAGCGGTGTTGCTGCCTCCTTTTCAGGGAAAGGAAGTTGGGGAACAGCTTTTGTTGATTTTGATAACGACGGCGATTTGGACATTGTTTCGGCAAATGGTACCGCAGAAGAACTGATTTTGCAATATCCGGTATTACTCGAAAATGATGGAACCGGCCGATTTAAAGACGTTGGAAAAGAAAACGGTTCGTATTTTACTACCAAACGATCGGGCCGGGGACTGGTTGTTCTTGATTACGACAATGATGGAAATATGGATATTCTTATTTCTCATGTTGATTTAAAAGGAGAACCGGCTTTAATGAAAAACAATGGCACAAATAATAACCACTGGCTGGGATTAAAACTGGTAGGCGAAAACGGCCCGGCGTCGGCGATTGCTGCCCGGGTTTCGTTAACAGTTGGTGGCAAAGATCGAGTATTTATCAACCAGTGGACCAATGCTTACCTTTCGAACAGCGATCCTCGAATTCACATTGGACTAGGAAATGTTAACAAGGTGAATGAGCTGGAAGTGAAGTGGTCGGATGGTAAAACCGAAGTGTTTAAAAATTTAGTTACAGATAAATACCAAATCCTGAAACAGGGAAAAGGAATTACAAAAAAGTAATATTTAAAACATAATATAGTATGGAATTTCAATACATAAGCAAAGTAATTGATCTGACTGATAAAGAAAAAAATATCATTTATAACATGAGTTATGAAGAGGCAGTTCAGTTGGTAAAAGATGGAGATTTAGAAGGAATCCGGAATATTGACGGGCAATTTGCGATCGTTTCGGTTGAAGGAAAGTCGATTCGCCTGGCACGTTCCATCGGGCGTCCGTTGAGGTATTTTATAGCCAAACGTCCGATTGGGCCGCAGTTGATTATTGCTGAACGTATCGATACTATTTTTGATTACCTGAAAGAAGAAGGTATGGATGACCAGTTTCATCCTTCGTATACACGCATGGCACCGGCGCACTACATCACCAAAATAGAGTTGCTGGGTTGTCCCGATCCAAGTCCGGTGTACGACCGCTTTTTTACACCACAGCGCAACAAATACAAAAACAGCACTGTTGAACAAATTGGCGAGGCATACATTGGAGCCGTGTACAACGAAATAAAAAAATGGTTGCAAAACCGCGCAAAAACCGGCCCTATTGGAGTTACTTTTTCTGCCGGGATCGACAGTGGTTCTGTTTTTCTTCTTACGTATCATGCATTGAAAGAATTGGGCGAAAGTCCTTCGCGTTTAAAAGCATTTACACTTTCCATTGATGGTGATGGTGCCGATTTAATGCAAGCCCGTAAGTTTTTGGAAGCCCTCGATCTTGATTTGTTTTTGGAGCCGATTGAACTTGATTACACTGCATTAAACTGGCAGGAAGCAGTAAACATTGTTGAAGACTACAAACCACTGGATATTGAATCGGCAACCATGAATTTAGCGCTGATGAGAGGCATTCGTTCGCGTTATCCGGAGTGGAAATACATACTGGACGGCGACGGTGGCGATGAAAACTTAAAGGATTATCCGATTGAAGAAAATCCGGAGTTGACCATTCGAAGTGTGTTGAATAACCTGATGTTGTATCACGAAGGTTGGGGTGTGCATTCGATCAAACATTCGCTTACGTATTCGGGTGGATTAAGCCGTGGTTATATGCGTACCTATGCAACTGGCGATGTATTGGATTTCGAGGGTTTCAGCCCGTATACACTGCCCAATGTTATCGAAATTTCAGAAGGAATTCCGTTTATTGATTTAACCGATTGGGATCATCAGAAACTGTATGATTTAAAAGGACAAATTGTTGCACATGGTGTAAAAGCAGTTACCGGC
The DNA here is from genome assembly GCF_963675585.1 of uncultured Draconibacterium sp. Classification (NCBI taxonomy): domain Bacteria; kingdom Pseudomonadati; phylum Bacteroidota; class Bacteroidia; order Marinilabiliales; family Prolixibacteraceae; genus Draconibacterium; species uncultured Draconibacterium sp. The sequence continues at coordinate 3,888,207 of NZ_OY776414.1, read as the reverse complement.
ATGGATATGCCTGTTTTCGAAAAACGACGTTTCCAGCATGGTGCAGCCAGCAAAACCGATTTTAAAAAGCATTTCCCGGATAAAGAAATGGACTACCGAAAAGTATTCCTTTCGAAATATGAACAGTAAACTACCAGCGCATTTTAACGACAAGTGGATACTCGACAAGCGGGGATCCAAAAACAAAGTTGACTGGTACAAGCCCTATGGCTGGGAAATTGAACCGGAAAGAACATTAACAGGCAAAATTGAAAATACGGGCACCATTTTCCTTACCAATAAGGAGTGCCCGTTTCATTGCCTGATGTGCGATTTGTGGAAAAACACAAGCGACGAACCGGTTCCGCCGGGAGCTATTCCTGCACAAATTGAATGGGCTTTGGAAAGAATGCCGCCGGTTAAACACATAAAATTGTACAACAGTGGTAGCTTTTTCGATGGGGGCGCCATTCCGCGAAAAGATTATCCCAAAATAGCGGCACATTTAAAATCGTTTGAAACCGTAATTGTTGAAAGTCATACCAAATTTATCGATGAAAGAGTTTTGGAGTTTAATGAAATGCTGGATGCTGAATTACAGGTAGCAGTTGGTTTGGAGACAGCGCACCCGAAAATTCTGCCAATGCTAAATAAACGAATGACACTGGATGACTTTCGAAATGGCATTGATTTTCTTCATCGGAATAAAATTCAATCGCGTGCCTTTGTTTTACTTTCCTTGCCTTTTTTATCGCCCGAAGAAAGCGAGGAGTGGGCAAAAAAGTCAATTGATTTTGCTTTTGAATCGGGTGTTGAGTGTGTTATTGTTATTCCACTTCGTACAGGAAACGGATCCACCGATTTTTTGCAGGAACAGGGGCAGTTAACACTTCCAAGCCTAAAAATGCTCGAAGATGTTTTGGACTACGGGATTAATTTAACTGCCGGGCGCGTTTTTGCCGACCTATGGGATTTGGAAAACTTCTCGACCTGCAACACTTGTTTTGATGCAAGGAAACGCCGCTTAAATGAAATAAATCTTACGCAAAGTCTTCAGGAAAGAATCGTTTGCACCTGCAATTAAATGCGCTTTCTTTAAAATGGTTTATTTCTGGTTCAGTTTGTAAACCTGAGTTTCTGAGCGGTTAAAACCGCACACAAGCAGTGAAGGATTTCCCTCAAAATACAACAACGATTCAAGCATCCCTTGCAGAAGGATTCCACTTTCATTTGGTTTTAATACTTTAAATGTCGAGTTAAAATCACCTTCTGATTTTCCCTTGTTAATCAATAAAAGTCCTTTGTTGGCATCATAAATTCCGGTGCCAACATCCCAGGTGTAATCATTTCCTCCCAGCACAACATCCGGAATATCATCGTCGTTAAAATCTTCAACAATTATTTTAGTAACTGGCGAGGTTTGAAATTCAACAGGCAGTTTTTCCCATACGAACTGTCCTTCATGGTTCCATAATACAAAACTTGAACTTGTATTTGCATACAGTTTCATGTATATGTCCTTTGATGCATTTTTATCAAATAATTTATTGAAAGTTGTGTGGCTAAATGATTTGTAACTTGTAAACCTCCGTTTAAAATAGCTCGATTGTTCAGTTAGTTCGTCTAAATAATTAACCGGAAATTCTTTCATCTTACCCTTCATGTTTTTACAGAATGCTGTACGTATCGGATCTATAATCCGGTTGTTGTCCACATCCATAACATAAAGATTTAGAGGGTATTTGTTGCTTGCAATAAAATTGTTATTGTCGCCAATGTTCCCGATAATATAATCGTCGTCACCATCCATGTCAAAATCACCGGCTGCAGCGGTGTACCAAAAACCGTGTTTTTCGTCTAATGCGGGAATGGATTGTGGAATTAGTTTTTCTCCATTTTGATTTTTAAGAAGGACAACTGAATTAAACTCTCGCGTAACGAGTAAGTCGTTCCATCCATCGTTGTTGTAATCAGTTACAATGGCATCGGTTACCATTCCAAGATTCAATTCTGAATTGGCATCCACCGAAAAGTTACCATTGTGATTGTATATCAGCCAGGAGTTGTGAGCAAAAGGGAAACGGTCTTTTTGTACCCGCGAGCCAATAAAAAGATCGGTGGAGCCATCGTTGTTAAAATCGAATGGAACAACAACGGAAGCGATAAACGGAGGGACTGGAAGCGATTTTTTGATAAAACGATTGTCGTCATTCACAAAAATGAAATGTTTAAGATCGTTTTCCTTTTCTTGTAAATTTAGTTGCGAAGCCAAAAAACTATAATCTCGTGTTTGACTTTCGCGCCGGGTTTCCAAACCACCGGCAATGGCCGCAATATCATTATCACCGTCATTGTCCACGTCAAATATGGCAAATCCGGCTTCAGTAAAATTTTTATATGTGCTTAGTCCTTCCATATTGGTTTCTTCAAAACCGCTTTTATTTTTAAGAAAAACTTTAGTAGGTAAGTTATTGCTTGCACCAATAATTATATCCTCTATACCATCGCCATTGATATCACCTTTCGCCATAATCGGGCCAATTTGAGAGAATTTGTGAGGTATTATTTTTTGCCCCAACATAAAATCAATAAAGTCTTTTTGAGTGTGCGTGTAAGCAAACAAACTGTCTTGTTTGCTGAAAAGCATTTCTTTCTGAGGATGAGATACATTTTTTTTATAAGCCGGTGCAGATGCTGATTCAAATACTTCAATGGTTTGGTTGGGTTCAATATTTTTAAGTACCGAAACATTTGTTGTGGATGGCCAGCTGATAACAACAGAGTCGACCGGACTACCTGCAGGCAATCCAAAATGAATTACAGGTTCTACCGATGAAGCATATCCACGCGACAAAAAGTGTTCAGAAATCTGGTATTTCCCATCTTGCCACAACTCCACCAGCGCTCCTACTGCCATTGTATTTTGAGGTTTTCCGATTAATTTAATCTTTAAGTAATTCGCATTGTAGGTGGCTTGTTCGCAGGTATTGTTTCTGAAAATAAATGCTTCATCGTTAAAGTTGTTTGTAATGTAATCAAGATCGCCGTCGTTGTCTAAATCCACAAATGAAGCTCCGTACGAATAGGAGGGAATTTCAGGCAACCAGTCGGTTGTTTTTGAAAAGTTAAACTGACCTGCATTTTCGAATGCCATATTTGCCACTTTTACCGGAGGAAGCAAACTCAATATGTTTTGTTCGTCTGAAGTATTTTGTTGGTTTTTTGCCAGCATTTTAGCCCAGTCTTTGTCTGTCATGTCTTTGGGATATCCGTTTGTTACAAGAAGATCTTTGTCTCCATCGTTGTCAAAATCGGCAAAGAGTGGCGACCAGCTCCACTCGGTGTGATGCAGCTGTGTTAATTGTCCAACTTCACTGAATGGGAGCAGCTGTTCATCAATAAAACCATTGTGCATGTGCAGCATATTTCGAATGTATTGATGTTCGTATCCGTATCGTTCGTTCATCAAATAAATTACATAGCTAAATCCATTTAAAGTCTCCTTTTTACGACACTGTTTTTCGGGCAGCATATCAAGTGTGTAAATGTCAGGAAATCCGTCGTTATTAATGTCTGCAATGTCGTTGCCCATCGACGAATGTGTTTGGTACGAGAGGTACCTTTTAATTTCATTCTTAAAAGTCCCGTCTTTTTGATTGATGTATAAAATATCGTTGGATAAATAGTCGTTCGAAACATATATATCCGGGTACCCATCTCTGTTTATATCTGCAATGGCAAGTCCTAAACCGTATCCTTCAATCACAACTCCCGCCTCTTTACTTACATCAGAAAAAGTGCCATCTCCATTATTTCGATAAAGTTGGTCGTTGTTTTGCGCGCTGCCATCGGTAATTTTAGGACGATAGGTTGAACTTGAACGCATAATAAGGTTACTGTTCAAAACATACAAATCCAGATCGCCATCTCCGTCATAATCCAAAAACGCGGCATCAACAGATGCTGCAGCACTTGCAATGCCATATTCCAGAGCTTTTTCAGAGAATGTAGGATCTTCGCCATCGGAGGCTTTGTTATTAATCCAGAGCCTGTTTTTCCTTTGTTCGTAAGCTTTCCCAACCGTTGATGTAAAGTACACGTCCAACCAGCCGTCGTTGTTAATGTCAGTGATTGTTACGCTGCTGTACCACTGGTTGTCAGACAGACCTTCGAAGTTTCTCGTAATTTCTTTAAACCGGAAGTTGCCACAATTAAGATAAACGCGCGATGTTACTTTATTTCCTGCAAAAATGATGTCCTGCAAACCATCGTTGTTTAAATCGCCAACCCCAACTCCTGCTCCGTTACTCACAATCAGCAGGCTATCGCTGTCTTCCATAAAGTTATTAAAAGTAATACCGGATTGAGAAGAAGAAATGAGTTGGAAACGTGTTGTTTTGGTGCAGGACAGAAGAATAAGGGGTAAAATAAAGATGATTAGTTTACGCATTGTACACCTTGTATTAGTTAAGTTTTAGTGGCTTTAATATAACAAAACTTTTAGTGAGAGCAAGAGGGGAAAAAGTATTTCAAGGCATTGAGTGAACCTGATTTATAGGTGATTGGGAGAAATTTAGGAAGGGTTAGAATGAATTAATTTGCAAGAATATTAGGATAAATAAAATGAATAATTAATGCGCAATACGTTTTGTTTACTGAAATATAGTACAGCGCTTTATCTTATGTTTTGAAAACAAATGTTCGCAAAAGCCAATGTGGAAAATCCATTGTATTAAAGAAGATTAGTATAAAGAAAAGGATAAAATATTTTTAAGGGAGGGAGGAGCAAAAACAAAAAGCACCCCATTTATGAAAGTGCTTTGTTTTTTGTGGGCCCACACTGGCGTGAACCTAATTTTTAATGTTGTTACAATCGGTGAGATAGGGCAAAGTTGTTTCTGTATCTCCCAAAGTCAGTAGTTCTGTTTTGATTCCCTTAAGTACTTTCTGCTGCAGATACATGTATTCAAACAAAAAATTATTCTTCAATAAGAGGAGAAATAATTTCAGCCCATTTTAAATATCCATTTGCTGTTAAGTGCAAACCATCGTTCGTGAAGATCGGTTTCAAGTAGTTGGTTTGTGATTCTGCAAACGAATCAAAAAGGTTTACGAAGTTTACCTTGTTCGCCTTACACCATTGCTCAAGTGTTCTATTTATTTGAAGTATCTCAGGAGTTTTTGTGATGTGGTTTGAGAATTTGGTAAACTCAGGATTTACCGGCAAAATGCTTTGAACATACATTTGAGTCTCAGGAGATATTTTGTGTATGCTACGGGCTATTTTACAAATGTTTTGAAAAACAGTATCTGCAGGAATGTTGCGGGCCAAGTCGTTAATACCGATTAGCAGAAATACTTTTGACGGGCTTGAGCTGGTTACTTCATCAAGCCGGTAAAGAATGCCCTCGGTAATGTCGCCACTGATTCCTCTGTTTTTTATGTTGCTATTTTGAAAAAGTTCACTCCATTCGCCACCATCAGTGATACTATTTCCAAGCATGATAATTTCGTTTGGAGTATCCGGCAGACTTTTGAATAAAGAGAGTTTTTGATAGTAATAAGTGCTGAAAGTATCGTTTTGCGCTGTAAGTTGAAAAACACTTAAAATAACCAGTATTAAAAGAAAACAACAGGTTTTTATCAAATATAGAAGCTTCATATGTGCAGTTTGTTGTGGATTTTAAAAAGGGAACTAATATTTAATCTAATCAATTTCTTTATTGGCGAATTTTGGTTTTAATACCATTAGCTGTAGTATAATTGCAATTGCAACCGGTATTGCAAGCAGGGCCATATCTCTGCCTAAATTGCCGGAATCTGTTGATTTGCCGAGCAGTTCAGTAATAAATGCTCCGGCAAAAACACCGGTTAAATTCATTAGTCCATAACCTGCTGCCCTGTGGCGTGGAGATACAAACTGACAGAGAATGGGCATATTATTTGCATCAAACATTCCATATCCAATGCCAAACAAAATTCCACCGCCAAGTATCCCAATAAAGTCTTGACCAAATCCCAACAGAATCAAAGCCGGGATTAGTAAACTCAAACCAATTGCTCCTGTGTAAATTCTTCCTCTCAGGTTTTTTAGTATCCAGCGGTCTGCTAAAATACCACCAAAGATTACCCCAATAAATGAAGACGCAGCAATGGTTATGGTAGCCATTGGTCCTGCTTTCGACATTTCCATTCCGAGGCTTTCAGCAAACAGTGTAGGCAGCCAGTTTTTTGTTGCCCAACCGGGAAAACTTGGTGCCGCAAAATAGAAAAGAATCACCCAGAAACTAATGGTCCCAAGTAACATCCCAATGCTGTTTGAAACAGACGACAGTCCACTTATTTTTGTAATTGCTTTCTGCTGAAATTGTTTCGAAACAAAACGATCCTTTTTTTCGCGAAGGAAGAAAATAAGCACAATACTATAGCCAATCCCGATCAACCCAAATGAATGAAAAGTAGTTTGCCACGAAAATTCATGTGCAACAGTAGCTCCAAATCCACCGATCGCTTGTCCAAAGTACAAACCGGTCATGTGTATTCCTATGGCAAGCGAGCGAGTTCCTTCTTTGTGATAATCAGCAATTAGCGCCAGTGCTGCCGGGATATAAAGTGCTTCGCTAATACCCATTAAGGCACGAAGAACGTATAATACGTGAAAATTATTGGAGTAGCCCATGGACAAGGTTACACCCGACCACACGGCCAGACTACCTACAATAAGCCATTTCCTGTTAATTCGATCAGCAATCAATCCGGCAACCGGGCTCATAAATGCATAGATCCAAAGAAAAACTGCCATTAGCCGGCCAAAATTCTCCGCAGTCTCCAGTTCCTTAATGTCGATCATCATCGATACTTTCATGGTTGACAGCATCTGACGATCCATATAATTTAGCAAGGCAACCACCCATAAAAGCCCTACAAGCACCCAGGGATATGCCGATTTTATTCTCTCTCGATTCATTCGATACTTTTTATTTGTGTTAACCATTTATTTCTTCAAGTGTTTTCCAAACCTGGAACAGCCCACGTGGCACATGGAAACATCCCTTCCATTTTCCTCCTTTTAAGGGCAACAGAACCTCGCCTTGCCTGTTCAGGTAGCCAAACCATTCGCTATAATCCGGATCAGCAAAATGCGACCAGGTATAATCGTGCACCTTTTCAAACCACTGCAGGCATTGTTGGTTTCCTGTAAGTGAATATCCTTTTATAAGGCTTATCAAGGTTTCGATGTGAACCCACCACAGTTTTTGATCCCATTCAAGTTGCTGAGGAGGAAATCCCTTACTGTCGAGAAAATAAAAAATACCACCGTATTTTGTATCCCAACCATATTCTAGTGTACGAAGCACAATGCCAACTGCTTTATCAATCATTTCCCTATCATTTTTCCGAACGGCCAAATCCATAATAAACCACATTGCTTCAATGGCATGCCCCGGATTTAAAAGACGTCCTTCAAATGAATCCTGTATACTTCCATCAGGTTGTACATTCTCAAATATTAAGCCTGAGTCAGCCTGGTAAAAAACCTCCATCACTTCATGAATACAGGAATTAATTGTATTCTCTACCAAGTTAGGTTCCAGCAAATGTTCAAGTTCAAGTGATAAATTGCACAAGATCATTGGCAATGAAAATCCTTTTAAGGGCCTTGTTCCCGGGTAAAGCTTGTTGTACTGTCCTTTTGGATTTTCACTACGGGCTATAATGTTTTCAAAAGTACTCGTTGCTTTGTTTGCATACTCTTGATTTCCTGTGGCTTTGTATAACTGACCAAAAGCCATTGCCGCAAAACAGTCAGAAAAAATATTGTAAGGCTGAACCAGCGGTTTCCCCTCCCTCGTAAGCGAAAAATACCAGTTGAGTTGATCGTCGTGACCAAATTTATCAAGAAAATCTGCTCCATCTGTTGCTATTTTCAGCCAGCTTTCTTTTTGTTCTACTTCGTTATATAGTTTTGAAAACATCCACACCTGACGTGCCTGCAACCAGACAAACTTATCAGTATCAAATACTTTTCCTTCGCGATCCAAACAGGTAAAATATCCACCATACTTTTTGTCGATTGAATAATTTTCCCAGAAAGGAATCACTCGTTGAAGCAATTCGTTTTTATATTTTTCAGAAAGTATTGTTCGTTCCATTGGGTCTGATTTTGAATATTCTATTGGTTTTTTAGAGAAATTTTTAGACAATTCACTTCCGGCGTTCTGACTCCTGGTTTGATTTCCCCGTTTGGAATGTAAACTTTATCATTACTTTTTACAGCTGTTGTAGTAACTTGTGCTGCAAATGGCAACTGGTTAGTACTCAAACAAGTATTGTCCAAAGTATTATAAACAAAAATGTGGCGATTAAACCCCGGATGACTTTCCAGATGCGCTTTTTTATCGTGCATTAATTTTTCTAGTTTTTTCTGATCCTTTTCTTGCGATATTTGGTGGTTAAAATCTTCTGTTTTATTAAAAAGTATTCCGTGGTCGCCCCCAAAAAGTACGATGAAATTCTCTCCAAAAGGTATTCCTGTTCCCGCTGCCAGTGCAAAGGGCTGGCTTTTGTCCATCGAAATATCTCCACACTTTTCCCAGAGAACTTTGGAAGGAGAGTATTTCCACACTGCGCTATAAAAATCAGTTAGAGTATTCAATTTATTCCGGCCTCCTAAAACATAAATGCATTGTTCATTTCCGTCTGATTGACTCAAGACCACAGCATGCGAAAGAGCTACAGGAAGATTGGGTAGCTTTTCCCAAACAAGTGAGTCTTTGGCTGTATTGGCGCTGTAAAAGTCAGACAGTGAGTTAAATTTGCCCGTTCCTCCAACCACAAATATTTCGGATCCAATTGAGCTAATTCCACCATTGGCAATCTGAACAGGATAATTGGTGCACGTTGTAATTTCAGGTCTACCATTTTCAATTTTAATTTGAAATACTGAATCAGTGAGTCCTTCATTATTCTCGCCCCCCACACAAAAAATGGAATTATTAAGCGAAATACAAGATGAATAAGCCAAAGGTTCGTTCAGTTTATAATCGGAAATCTGCCATCCTGAATTTGGTTGGTTGGTATGTAGTAAATATACATCGTTGTAATAGGTTTTAGTTCCACCCATCCATGGCACTGAGTCAGGGAAGTTCGATCCGCCGGCAACCACCAGTGTTTCTGAAATTATCCCTGAGATGGCACCTGCTAATCCTGCTTGTACGCTTTTAGAATGAGATGGAGGAATGGAAGGGAGTTGCTCCAATTGAAATGTATATTCCATATTTTTTCTTGTACTGCAGGAAATTACTGCTAGTGAAATGAATAGTCCTATCAAAAAATGTTTGTTCATTTTTTAGATTTTCGAGAACCAATCCGACATATTTAGCTGATCGACATCTTGTTTAAAGAGCTCATAATCGGAAGAACTCATATTTTTTACGGGCAAACGAAAACCACCACAATCAAAACCAAGGTGTTTCATGTATGCTTTACCGGTTGCAATTCCTCCGTATTTTCCAAGTAAACGGATCATGTCAATTGATTTTTGTTGTAACGATCGTGCCAGTCCGAGGTTTCCGGAGTTGAAAGCATCAATAAGACTTAAGTACAGCGGTGCGGCATAATTGAAGGTACTTCCAACTCCTCCGCGTGTCCCCAAAACCAGTGCCGACAGCAGATTTTCATCACGCCCCCAAAGCATGTCGTATTTACCATCCTTAAAGTTGATGCAACTCTGGAAATCCATAAAATCTTCGTGCGTGTATTTGATTCCTGCCAAATTTGGAATCATCGAATCCGCCTCTTTCAGAAACTCATACATCGATACATTACAACCTGTAAGTACCGGAATGTGGTAAAAATACACCGGCATTTCAGGAACTGCTTCAGCCACTTTTGCGCAAAATTCAGCCAGTGCCTTCGCATTTGCAGGTTTAAAATAGTAAGGAGCCAATAGGGCAATGGCATCAACACCTGTGTCTTTAGAATGAAGGGCATTTTCAATACATTCGGTGTAACTTGTGCCGCCCACCAAATTTATAATTTTAAGGTTGCTTTGTTTTGCGGCCTTTGCCCAGTATTCGGTAGTTTTCATCTTCTCTTTTTGAGAAAGTGAAACACCTTCGCCCGTGGATCCATTGATAAAAGCTCCTGAGACACTGTTTTTTACCAGGAAATCGTGATACAATGGAATTTTATCATAAACGATTTCTCTTTGTATATTTTGTGTCGAAAATGGTGCTGCAATAAGACCTTCTATTTTCATAATATGTTTCATTTTTTTGTATCTAATTTAATTTCAGAATTGTATATAAGATTTCGGACTTCACTGAAATTCTTGCCTTCTTTCATTACCGGAACAAACGTGAACATTCGTTTCCATGTATTATTCTTTATCGGAATTTTAAGAAGTACAGTGTTCCATCCTTTTTTAAATTCTATGGATTGTGCTTGTCTGAAAAAATAATTTTCATCGACAAAAGGAATTTCTTCTGTCTGGGTTTTCAGATTGGGTTGCTGCCAGTTTGGCGCTGCTATTATCTGATTGTTTACCCATACTTTAGGATTTGTATTGTGCCATTCTTTCTTATCGGGGAAAGGTCCTCCGCGTCTTCCTCCCGAGCGCGACCAGTCATGAAAACCAATCCACACATCAAGCTTTTGAGTTTTGGGTGACCAAATTCGCGTGAATGCGTAGTAGGTACCGCTTGCTTTTGGGAAATAGGAAGGATATCCAAAGAAATGTTGCAAATGAACGGTTCCGCCAATAATCCTTTCTTTCCAATTGTATTCAAGCGAGTCAACAAAGTATTTCTCGCAAATAGAATCTTCAACCGGGAAACTTCGGTTTACATCGTCTTGGTGATTAAATGGGCCAATAATGCTCCACTCCATTTCAGTTTGTCGAATGTATGGGAATGGTTTATTCTGAAAATATTTATCCCGGTGCTCTATCAGTCGGCTTTCAAAATTGCAATATTCGGAGAATAAAGGATCGTTGAAATCCGGGAACATTGCCAAATATTTATCTTCAGTGTTATGTTGTTGGCCTTTCCACGCTATTTCGCTATAGGTAAGTATCCCCGGATAAACCGGATTTTGTTTCAGGATATCATACTCATTTGATACATTATTATCGTTCCAGCAACAAAGTATTCCTCCAAGTTTAACCGAGTCGCCATGAGCCGCTCCACAAATTCTGTCGAAATACAGTTGTGGAATTCCGGACAAGGGATCGAGGTGATTCAGGTAGTTCAAACGCGAATCGAGATAACGGTGTCCGGGTTTTGGACTTCCGGCAGAAGACCAGAGTTGTGTAAGCGAACTGCTATCATTTTTTATCTCAATACCAGGTCTCCAGACAATTACTTCTCTTTCCCGGGATTTAATATTTTCAATTAATGCAGCTAATAATTCCGGATCAGGCTGTTCGTATTCATGCCAAACTTCATCTGTCCCCAAATGTATGAAAGGCATTTTGTCGGCAGGAACAAGCTTGCACAATTCATTAAAAAGTTCAGGTAAAACTTTTTTCAAAAGTGGATCTTTCATTGTTTCAACCTGAAGCGCCTTTCGCAAAGCCCGACTGTGACCCGGCAAGTCCAGTTCTGGAATTAGCGTTATATGTCTTTGGGAACAGTAATTCACCAAATCGATAAATTCTTCCTGTGTGTAGTATTGTCCTGCCCACCGACTCATAGATTCCGGGCTGTTTAACTGTGGGTATATTTTACTTTCCAGCCTCCAGCCTGGATTGTCTGTCAGATGTAAGTGAAAGACATTCATTTTATATGCAGCCAATACATCAATTTGTTCTTTTAACATGGAAAGAGATTGGTAATTTCTGCCCACATCCTGCATAAATCCTCTAAGCTTAAATGCCGGCCAGTCAATAATAGTGCACCCAGTTAAATACCTGCCATTTTTTTTGTTGTAGCCGAGTTGTTTTATCGTTTGTTGCCCCCAAAAAAGTCCTTTTGTTGAAGTTGCCTCAAGCACAACAGAATCATTGGTAATTATTAGTTTATATGCTTCTTCTTTATTAAATGGAACACCTTCAATTTGAGGCACTAATCGTTGTTTGAAAGAATTACTACTGTCTTTTAAGTTAAATACCTGCTCATTCCACTGCAGTTTTTGTGGAAGCGGAATCAGTGCCGGTTTGTTCCTTTCTTTTGTGTCGCATGATATATGCAGCACAGTAAAAGTAGTGGCGAGTAGTAAAAGCAGATATTTTATTGTATTAGCCAATTTCTTCTGATTATTTATTTCCCAGAATATCGGAAACTGCAATTTTCTGAAAGTAAAGTTCTTTCACTCCTTCGTATAAAATACCGATAGTCTGGTTGTCAATCATTGTCATGCAAGAGTAGCCATAACCTTTATTTGCATTTAATTCAATCTGGTATTCATCCGGCCAGGTCAGGCCATTATCAATACTTGCTTTTATGGTCATGTTCCATCGTTCGTATTTATTATTTGGATTTGAAAAAAACAGTACATTTTTCGAACTACCATTAATTTCAACTTTTGCTTCGATGATACTCGCCATACAATTCGATTCGGGTAAAGCATGATTTGAGGAAGGATGTACTTCCCAGGTGGCTCCCATGTCTTTGCTAACAGCAACTGCTCTTCCGTTTGTATCTCCCTTGTCTTTTCTGTTCCGGTCATCTCTCATATTCAGCATAAGACTACCGTCCTGTAATTCTACAACCTGAGCTTCAGTTGTATTTGTTTTTGCCCCGGTTCCGATGTGCCATGTCTGGCCTTGGTCTTTGCTGTAAACGATTGTAGAGTGACAGGTATATTGACCGCCATCCAATGCTTTTTCGCCAATATCCGCTTTAAATTGCGCCGGGAAAACAAGCGTTCCGTCATTCATACAAATTCCTCTTCCCGGACCCTGCAGAAGCAATTGCCAGGCTGGATTTTTAATCTGTTCTGTAATGTTTATTGGGGCCGACCATGTTAATCCATCATCGGTGCTTTTTGCCAACATAAACTGGCCGGTTACTTCGGGTTTCATTCCCGGACTTGAAGCCCACCACAACATGTCATTCGAAGTGGCTCCGCTCATCCACAAAGCAGCAACCCACAGTGTTTTTGTTTGGTTATCGTACAGTACACAGGGGTCGCCAATACCGTTTAATTTCTGAGCCCGGCCTCCCCATTCGCCCATGTCCATAATTATTTTCATCGGCTCCCATGTTTGTCCGCCATCAGTACTACGACTCATACCAATGTCTATGTCTTCCTGTAAATCTTTGCTGTTGTTATAGCGAACATCGTAAACCGCTATCAGAGAGCCTTCATTTGTAGTTACTATGCCTGGGATTCGATATGTATCGCAGTTATCCTGGCCTTGTTGACGAACAACATGCGCCAGTTTGATGGTATGCTTGTTTGGTTGAACTGATTGTTCGGTAAGATTGTCGAATTCCAGAATAACCTCTTCAATTTGAATCTGAGCTTCAATATTTGCATTCTTTTTGGCAGTTAGGGAGATGAAGAATGAACTAGTTAGACCCGATATGTTTTGATCCAAACTTATGGTAGTCACTTTTTTTATCTCAGATGTTTCTCCGATGAAATGCGAAGACTGCTCATTATTGTCGGGAGCGGTATTTAAAAGATGTATGCTTTTAATAACATTTTGCACATTGGAATCTGAAAAATGAAAAGTAATCCCGGTTAACTTCTGAGTCCGATCGTTCTCAGCTTTTTTAATGGTTATGGTTGCGATCTCATTTGTTTCATGCTGGATAAATACAGGTACATGGTTGATTTGAACCTGAATTTCAATTGGAGCTGAGTTTGTTTCAGCAACTACAGACTCCTTTCTGCAACCTCCGACCGATGTTAGTTGCATGAAAATTAGCAGTATAACAATAAGTTTTTTCATTGTATAAAATTTACTCATTTAACAGATTCAGAGGAGGAGAGTCGTGTTTAACGACTCTCCCTTTTCTTAATAACCAAACTAAATCTATGCAAAAAAAATCACTTAGTATCCTTCTGTTTGTGTTAATTCCGAATCGTTGGCTAACATACTCTCCGAAATTGAGTAGTAGATTTTATAGGCCTCTGATGCGTCCAGTGATGCAACTTCGTCAAACACAAAAGTACCTCCGGCTCTAACCAGATCCCACCATCTTTTACCTTCTCCAACAAACTCTTTATACCTTTCATCAAGAATTGCTTTTGTATTTTCTTCGGTACTACCGCTCGAAAATTCGTGTCCAACAAAGTTTTCAGCATAGGCACGGGATCTAACCGCATTTATTTCGGTAGAAGGGTCTTCGCCCAGGTTATTCTTTGCTTCGGCGAGGAGTAGCAACACATCAGCATACCGATAAACAGGAACATTGTTGTAATCCCAACGCGTGCCGTCAGTTCCAATCACTCCAAGAAATTTGTTTAGCAGTGCACCCTGGTAATTCGGATTTTCAGCTTGATATGGAATATGTACATTGCCATCATCATAGATGCGAATAAAGGTGTTGCGGCGCAGATCTAAAGTATCATCCAGAAGCAGCAGTGTCTTTTCTGAGGCACCATAACGACTTAAGCCGTTAATCACGAAACTACTCATTGAACCACCTTCTTCATCATACAATGGAGCTAAATCGACTGCTCTGGTTGTAAAAAGGTTTCCATAAAAATTACTTGCCTGATCTTGTTGATAGTCAACAGTGAAAATAAATTCATTGTTGTTTTCATTACTTTGTCCCCATAAGTTATTAAAATCAACAAGTTCGAAACCGGTAATCTGTTGAAGAGCGGCTTTTGCTTCGGTAAAATCATTATTTCCGCCTCCAAGAACTTTACCCGACCAAATATAGGCATCACCTTTCAAAGCCAATGTGGCAGCTTTCGACCAGTAGATTTGTTTTCCCAACCAAAGGCTGTTGTCATCGCCAAAGTATTCCAATGATTGGGCAATGTCACTTTTTATTTGTTGCATTACTTCACTTTTAGGTGAACGTGGCTTTTTTAGAGCTTCCAAATCCACATCCAGAAGAGGTTCGGTGTTAACAGGAACATCGCCCCAGGCTTTTAGCATGGTGTAATATACCTGAGCACGCAAACCATAAACCTGTCCCATCATGTGATTTTTCTCCATTTCATTATCAAATTCAACGTTTGGAGCGTTTTGAATAAAATCATTGATGTAATGTAGTAATCCATAAAAATTGGCCCAATTCGAAAAATATACCAGGGTGGAACTAATGTTATTTGCCATTAGGTCAACATCGTTTGGAGAGTTTGCAAAAGTATTTCCTCCCCAAATGTCAGAACGAACTTCACCCATTTGCCATTGTGTGAACGTGTAGTTACGGTAATTTGCGTAAATTCCTACATGCGCTGCCTGCACGGCTTCTTCGGTATCCCAGAATCCGTTGTAAGTTAAATCACTTTCTGGTTTCATGTCCAGTTCACAGGACATCAGAAATACAGTTGATATAAATAATAGAATATATTTTTTCATAATCGTTATTGCTTAAAAAGTTACATTTAATCCAAGAGTATAGGTTCGGGGAAGTGGGAATCTTCCGGAATCGATACCTGATGATGATTCTTCTGAAGAACTACCTGAGAAACCATTAAAAATAGCCAGGTTAGAGCCACTTAGGTATAGCCTAACATTTTGGAAAACATTGTTAGCAATTTTCCCATCTAAATCGTAACTCAAGGTTACTTCTCTTAGAGCCAGGTAGTCACCCTTTTCCCACATGCGTGAGCTACTGCTTGTCATTGACCCCTGGTCGCCACCTGCTGCGAGGTGGTTTCTTTGGCGATCGACAAGTGTGAAAATTGGTATGTTCGAAGTTGGATTTTCCGTTGTCCATGAATCAGCAATTTCAATAGGACCATTCTGGTTACCCTGTGTTTGAGCAATACCTTTTACACGGCGACCATTGATTATATTATGGCCAATTGCAAAGTCCGATTTCATAAATAAACTGAAATTTTTATATGCGAGTTCAGTTGTAAAACCGCCCGTAAAATCAGGTGTTCTTCTGCCAATTACAACACGGTCGAGGTAATTAATAACATTATCCCCGTTGAGGTCTTTCCAGCGCGTGTCACCTAAAAATCGAACATCTTTTTGTGTGGCAAATTCGACAAGTCTTCCCTCATGTTCATCTATGTCGGCCTGGGTTTGATAAACGCCATCAAATACGTATGCAGTAATCACATCAAGTCCTACTCTTTCTCCTTCCTGAAGGCCTCCAACATACATCGTTCCTCCGGTTTTAGGATCGTAAATTTCAGTACCTCCCTGACGATTGTTTTCAACGCCATTTTCAGGAAGCGATTTTGCGTAATTTTTTACAGAATAGTAGGTTACACCAAGGTTCCATCTAAAATCATTGGTTTTTATAACATCTGCATTTACCTGCAACTCCAAACCTTTGTTTTGTAATGTCCCGTTGTTGGTAGTAATGGATGAGAAACCTGTCCACAGAGGCAAAGTTAATCCGGCAAGTTTATCTTTAACATCACGAATAAAGTAGTCTCCGATGAGTGTTATCCTGTCATTCAAAAATCCAATATCCAAACCCATGTTAAAAGTAGTTGAACGTTCCCATTTCAGGTCGAGCAAAGGAAGTTGTGTATTGGCATAACCAGACTGGGTATCATAAATAGCTGTTTTTCCATATGTTCCAAATACTCCGAAATTGCTCAAAACATCGATGTTCCCGTTAACCCCATAACTTAAACGAGGTTTAACTTTACTGATGGTAGACTTGATATTTGATTTTGCAAAGAAATCTTCATTGTGCACATTCCAACCCGCAGAAACTCCGGGGAAGAAATCGTATTTATTATTTCCCAATCGTGATGCCCCATCGTACCTGAAAGTAAATCCGAACAGGTATTTGTAATCAAAATCATAGTTAACCTGACCAAATAGTGAAGCGATTTCATACCCGGTTTTGTACGAATAAGGAACACCGCTTGCTTCCGATCCAACATTCATTGTGTAAATTAAATCAGTGGGAGAAAGTCTGGTGGCTGCACTAAAGGTAAAATAGTTTTCTTTGAAATATTCTGTTCCTAACAAAGCACTTACATTGTGTTCTTTAAACGATTTTTTATAGTTCAGCAATGCGGTGATTTGGTCGCGCAAAGTACGTGTATAAGAGGCCGATGCTTTTCTTTCTGTTCTTAAACTTCCCGAGCTGAGATAAGCTTTATCAAATGATTCATTCGAATTATTTACTGAGAAATGACTTCCACGAACAGTCAAATTAAAGTCGTTTAAAAACTTATAATCAAACTGTACGGAACCTGTAAGTCGTTCTTCCAAATTGCTTCTAATAAATTTGTCCTGATAATACAATGGATTACCAAATCCTAAATATGTTCCAGGTTGGTATTCAGTTGAAAGACTTCCGTCGGGATTGTTATTGTATATTCTCGATGTTGGTGCTAATCCTGCTGTCCTTTGAAACAAGTTATAATCACTATCGAATGGGAGATTGCGATTTGAATGTGCGTAAATCAGATTTGAAGAAACTTTAAAGTTCTCTGTTATCTTATAGGAGGCATTAAATGTTCCGGAGATACGCTTAAATGACGAACCTGTTACGAGGCCGTTGTCATCCATATATCCAAGACCAAGATAGTAGGTTCCTCTATCATTTCCCCCATCAAATGAAACTGAATAATCCTGAGAAAAACTCTCCTGGTAAAACAGTTCGTTCATTTGGTTTTCCTGAAAAATAAGAGTTGTTCCGGGATTCACCGGATCGTCAATCGTTTGCCATCCTTCGTAATTTAAAAGATATTTGTTCTCATCGGTGAGGACCATGGTTGTGTAGATGGAATTGGTTGTGTTGTTTCCTGTTGCTGCAGCCTGACCACTTGTTAAGAATACATCAAGCCAGGGATAACCCATTACATCCTGCGCTGCCCTGACTCCCAGTCGGTTAAATTTCACATAATCAGCTGCACCCAAATATTCCATTGGATCGTTTCTTTTTTGATTCGATGTAAATTTTGCTTTGAAGTTGATGTTCGATTTTCCTGCTTTACCTTTTTTGGTCGTTACCAAAATAACACCATTGGCTGCTCTTGCTCCGTAAATAGCTGTTGAAGCAGCATCTTTTAAAACTTCCATCGATTCAATGTCATCGGAATTTAAAGCATAAAACGATCCCGGCACACCATCTATAAGTATCAGAGGATTACCTGTTCCGTCGAAACTGGTACCCCCGCGTACTACTAAACTTGGAGTAGATCCCGGCTGCCCAGTAGTTTGTGTAACCTTCAACCCGGCAATTGTGCCCTGGAGAGCTGTTGCGGCATTTGATCTTGGTACACTGGCCAATACTTTTGTGTCGAGTTTGGCTACCGATGTGGTCATTTCTGCACGCGACTGAGTACTGTAACCAGTCACCACTACCTCGTCTAAGGCTGTGGTTTTTGTTTTCATGGATACATTAATAACATCCACTGCATCAAGTGTAATTATCTGCTTCTCAAAACCGATCATTGAGAATTCGAGTTGTTTGCTGTCGGATGGAACATTGATACGATAGTCCCCATCAATGTTACTTACGGTCCCGGTAGTTGTTCCTGAAACAACAATTGTAACTCCAGGCAACGATTCTCCATTGGCAGAATCCACAATTCGACCAGAAACAGATCTCTGGGCGAATGTGTTACCACTCAGTAGAATAGCTAAAACTATCCACGTTAAATAGAATAATTTTCTAAAGAATTTTTTCATAAGGTTTAATTTATAATATTTTTAAATGCATTATGTAATACATAATACGAAGCAAATGTATTGTTTATTTTTATAAATCAAAATATTTTTGCCATATTTGTCGTATTAAGTAATACATAATGAAAATTCGATAAGAGAATAATGAGCCAAGAACAAAACACAAATTTCTTCGAGATCGTTGATAACAGAAGCTTAGTAGATAAAGTGGAGATGAATCTTTTAAATTTTTTTAAAACGAAAAATTTAAAGCCTGATGATTTAATTCCTAAGGAGATGGAGCTTGCCAGTTCAATGGGAGTTAGCAGGACGGTAATAAGAGAATCGCTAAATCGGCTTAAAACGATGGGAATAGTTGAATCGATAAAACACAAAGGAACCGTTATTAAAAGTCCTGACTTTTCCGCATTGCTTCAAAAATCGATGATTCCGCATATTCTTGACAACAGTACATTAAAGGATATTTTTGAACTTCGTTTGGTACTTGAAATTGGAATGGCAGATTTGATCTTAAAAAATATTAAGCCAGAAGATATTGAGGAGTTAGATGAAATTGTTGAAAATGAGCCCGAATTCACTGCCGATGTTCTCTTCGAAATAAACCATGAAATCCTCTTTCATGGTAAATTATATGAGATTACGGAGAATAAAACACTCAAAAATTTCCAACGTGTTTTGCTCCCTGTGTTCAATTATGCTTATGATAGTGGATTAGTTACCAAACCTAATTCCACGAAAAAGCATGTTTCTCACAAGGATTTGGTGGATGTCCTGAAAAAGGGTAACGCAACTAAATTCAGAAATGCCATGCGCAATCATCTTGAAAACCATTTTAACCGTTTGTACGATTAAGCAATCTATAAATGATGATTGTTCCCAACTCTTTGGATAGGAGTAAACTGAATTATAAATCAGAAAAATTTCGTGAAGTCGTGATGTACCCTGCTAAAAAACGAAAAGCACTTCCATCGCTGAAAGTGCCTTGTTTATTACGGTGGGCCCACCTGGGCTTGAACCAGGGACCACCTGATTATGAGTCAGGTGCTCTAACCAACTGAGCTATAGGCCCTAAGTGAAAACTGTATGCTTGCATACGATTTTCGGAGTGCAAGTTTACAATTTTGTATGAAATTAAACAAACAAAAAGTGAGTTTTTACTGTAGCAAAAAAAAGGGTGCCGTTACCGACACCCTAAATTTCGCAAATATTGTTTTATTATTTAGGCATATCAGGTAAACTCCAAGGTTTACGATAAGTATGCTTAATTAATTCAGCAGCAAATTCTTTTGCCGAAACAGGATCAGTCCAAGTTTTAGCAAAAGTTGGGTGACCGTCGTGAATTTTGAAACCGTCTTTGATAACAGTTTTAATTTCTTCACTGTCGCTAAGGTTCGTGAATTCCATTTTTTCGCCATCCCAATCCAACTCTTTATTTAACGACTGTAAACGTACGCCAAGTACTCCCATTACAACCATTTCGTTAAATGGACCGGCTTCGCTAAAGTCAGAAGCAGTTTTAACGCGGTTTTCAGGAGATTCTTTACAAGCACGTACCCAATCCATTTCGTGGCTGGTTTCTACCCTGCGACGGAATTTAGGAGCTTCAGGAACACGACCTGACAACAACCAAGGATTTACTCCGTAACAACCACAAACCAATGTGTCTTTTGTTCCGTGGAAAATAACACCACCGCCTGAGTCATTTGGATTTTTACCATCTGGCCAGCCTTCAGGAAGCATTGGTTTAATACCACCGTCGTACCAGTATACATCAACTTGTTTCAATTGGGCATTTTTCTTCATTCCTTTCCACGGACGTTTTGGAGTACGCGCAGGGAATGTAAGTTTAACCGATTGTGAAACAGGAGCACAGTCTTGTAACAACAAGCTTGAGTTTCCTTGCGTATGAATTGGATAACCCAACTCAAGACCAACAAATACAGGATGAAGAATATGACAAGCCATATCTCCTAATGCACCTGTACCGTAATCCCACCAACCACGCCAGTTCCATGGGTGATAAACCTGGTTGTATGGACGCATTTTTGCAGGTCCGGTAAACAAGTCCCAATCCAAAGTATCAGGAACCCAGTCGCCTCTTTCAGGAGTGTTTAATCCTTGTGGCCAGATTGGACGGTCGGTAAAAGCTTCCACTTTTGTTACTTCACCAATTTCGCCGTTTGCCAACCATTCAGTTGTAAGGTTTACACCTTCGCCCGATGAACCCTGGTTACCCATTTGTGTGGCAAGATTATTTTTCGCTGCCAGTTTTGTAAGTAAACGCGATTCGTAAACTGTGTGAGTTAATGGTTTTTGTACGTAAGCATGTTTACCCATTTCCATGGCTGTAGCAGCAATAATTGCGTGAGTATGGTCAGCAGTTGCAACCATTACACCGTCAGCTTCTTTGCCAAGCTCGTCGTAAGCAATTCTCCAGTCTTTGTACTTTTTAGCTTTTGGGAAACGATCGAAAACACCGTTACCACCGGTATATTTCCAGTCAACATCAACCAGACCAATGATATTTTCCGACTCAAGGTTTTTAAGGTTAGCGAATCCCATTCCACCAACACCAATACCGAGGATGTTTAATTTGTCACTTGGTGCTTTGTGCCCTAAGCCTGCTACTGCATGGCTCGGAACGATTGTCATTCCTGCAGCGGCTGCTGCAGCAGTTCCAAGAAATGCTCTTCTGGAAACCGAAAATTTGTTTGTTTTTTCTTCCATTACATTATTAAGTTTTAATTGGATAGGTATATACTTTTTACTTTTACTTTAGTGTAAAAACGTTTAAAGATAATGATAATCGGTTTTCCGACAACAAATCGTGTTGTTAAAAACATACAAATTTTCCGATTTATGCTCTGTTTGCCAGGCTACGAATTGAGCCTTCTGTTTTGCAGTTTCTTCGTTATCAGTAAATTAGTTGGTGTGGTATAGCTTTTTTCTATTCCGCTTAAAAAAAATCAATTTGACACGTGCTGTTATATCTCCTACATTTGCAGTGTAATTTTAAATAAGTCTAAATAATTAATAACATATAAAAAACGAAAAAATCATGAAATCAGTAGGAGAAAAATTTCCAAAATTTAAAAAAGAAGCAGTTTTAGCAGACAACCAATTTGGCACTATATCTTCAGAAGATCATAAAAAAGACGGCAAATGGATGGTACTTTTCTTTTATCCAAAAGACTTTACTTTTGTTTGTCCAACCGAGTTGGTTGAGTTCCATAACAACCACGCAAAATTTGAGGAACTTAACGCAGTAGTTTACGGTGCATCAACCGATACTCAGGAAGTTCACCTGGCATGGAAAGCAAACGATCCACGTTTATCGAACCTGGCATATCCGATGATTGAAGACACTTCAAAATCATTGAGCAAAAAATTAGGTATCTTACAACCAAGCAAAGTAGCTTACCGTGCAACATTTATTGTTGATCCTGAAGGAGTAATTCAGTGGGTAAACTGTAACAACGATGCTACCGGCCGTAATGTAGCTGAAGTATTAAGAGCTTTGGAAGCAACTCAAAATCCTGGGTTAACCGGATGCGACTGGAAACCTGGTGATGCTACTCTATAACAAAAACAAAAAAAAACAATTAACCTGAAAAATTTGAAATCATGACAGTTAGAAAAGTAAAATCGGTTTGGAATGGTACCTTAAAAGATGGTAGTGGTAAAATGGATATTACCGGTTACAGCGGCCCGTTTACATTTGCAACACGTTTCGAAAATGCAAAAGGAACCAATCCTGAAGAATTGGTTGGCGCGGCACAATCGGGATGTTACTCAATGTTTTTATCGGCACTTATCACCGGCGAAGGATTAAATCCTGAAAGTATTGAAACTTCGGCTTCGGTAACTTTAGGTGAATTAGACGGTGGACCTGCCATTACAAATATTAAACTGGAAACAGTGGTGAAATGTGAAGGACTTTCGCAGGAAAAATTTGCTGAACTCTCGGTTGTGGCTAAAGAGAAATGTCCGATATCAAGATTATATGCCGGCGGTACTGCTTCAATTGAACTGGATGCAAAACTGGTTTAAACCGGAGCAAAAACTAATAAGGGAAAATTGATTTAGGTCAATGATAAAAAATAGGAAGAGGAGTCGAAAGGCTCCTCTTTTTGTTTGTATCTTGTTGTTATTTATTAAGTTATCGATCCATCCAGCGCTTAAAATCTGAAACTTTGTCGCGGCTGACAATTAAATCGCCACGACTTTCGCTTTTAAATTTAAGTTTTAAGCGGCTCGTTGAGTAGCTGATTATTTCGTCGATACAATTTATATTCACCAGAAAGTTACGGTTGATGCGAAAGAACTTCCCCGGGTTTACCATCTTTTGCAATTGATCGAGCGAATAATCCAGATCATAGGTTTTCCCTTCGATGGTTCGCAAAAATGTGTTTCGTTCTTCCACAAAAAAGGAACAAACCTGTGCCACCTGCACCGACTGGTACCTTGTGCCGATTTTTATAAAAAACCGCGATTTGTATTGTTTCGAAATTTGCTCAAAGACCTGAGAAACCCTTTCCTCAAAGCTTATTTTTTCAGCATAAATGGAATTAAATTTCTGAAGTGCAAGTTCCAGTGCTTTCGTTTCTATCGGTTTTAAAAGGTAATCAACACTGTTTACTTTAAAAGCACGAATGGCGTATTCATCGAAGGCAGTGGTGAAAATTACGGGAGAATCGATCTTTACAGCATCAAAAATTTCAAACGAAATTCCATCATCGAGCTGAATATCCATAAAAATTAAATCGGGCGACTTATTCGACGCCAGCCAGTTTACAGCATCCTCAACCGATTCTAAAACAGCTA
The DNA here is from genome assembly GCF_963675585.1 of uncultured Draconibacterium sp. Taxonomy (NCBI): domain Bacteria; kingdom Pseudomonadati; phylum Bacteroidota; class Bacteroidia; order Marinilabiliales; family Prolixibacteraceae; genus Draconibacterium; species uncultured Draconibacterium sp. Next base: position 3,864,668 of record NZ_OY776414.1, on the reverse strand, counting down.
AAACTCTAATCTGAGAATCAATTTGGCAGAGTAAATGTTGAAGTTTGTCAGCTGCCAGCTTTTCGTCTTCTATAATTACAATATTCATATCAGATAGTCGGAAGACTGAAGTTGGAAGCGGAAAATTAAACCTGCCCAAAGCACTTTCAGAATTCCTTTTTACGGTTTAACTCATTTTAATTTTACAGGCACTTTCACAACAAATTCATAAGCGTTTTCCTGTATTTCTATTTCGCGGTTTAATATTAACCGGCATCGTTCGTTTAGGTTTTTTAAGCCAATTTTCGATGAATTTTTTAGTTGTGTTTTTTCCTGTAAATTATTTCTCACCACTAGCTTGTCCATTCCCTCGTTGTGGATTACAATTTCCAACGGATTGTTTCGGGTAGCTGCATTGTGTTTAAATGCGTTTTCGACCAAAAGTTGCAACGAAACCGGTAATATATACATGTTTTTTGCATCAATAATCTCAACTTTTAAATCAATTTTTTCGCCGTCACGGATTTTCTGAAGGTCAAAATAATTGCTTACAAACTCCAGTTCTGTGGCAAGCGAAACCATTTCTTTTTCGCTATTCTCTAAAATATACCGATACACCGACGATAACTTTAAAATAAACTCCTCCGATAAATCGGGATTGGTTTTCACGAGCGACGACAGCGAATTCAGGCTATTAAAAAGGAAATGAGGATTTACCTGGTTTTTTAATGTTTCGTACTGAAAAATGAGTTTTTCTTCCCTGAGTTTTTGAAGGTTTTTTAAAGCATCGGCCCATTGCGTGTAAAAAAAGAAGAGGGCACCAAACGAAAAACCCACAATTGTGGCGATAAAAAAGTTCTTCAGTTCGTAATTCAGTTCAATAAAACTTCGGAAATACAAGGAAAAATCGTGACCGCTTTTTATAAAGTGGTACGTAAAAAGTATCAAAAACATTGCAAAAGCAATCGCCAAAACGGTCAGGTAAAAAAGCAACAGCCGAAACAACATCTTTTGAATAATTTTTGGATCGTCGGATTTTATCGATTGAAAAAACCAAATGCCTAAAGCCACAAATATTTCGAGCTGTACAAAGGTTAAAACCAACATGCTTGGCAAACTTGAATGAATAATTTTATGTTGAAGCACGAGGCTAAATACCGCTGAAATGAATATTGCGCCGAGCACTAGTTTAAGGTGCCATATTAATTTCTGAGAAAGGCTTTTATTATTTGTTGGATGTAGCATTTTGTGAAAATAAAGTTAGTAAAACTCCTGCGAAATAAAATACTATCGTTTTTATGTTTCTGACTTTTCCTTATTATTTGATGATTCAAAATTCGTTCTTTCGAAAAACATTAAAAAAAAAGACTTGCTGAGTGGGGGATATTTAGCTACGAATGGGAATTTGTAAGGATTGAAGCATTTTCTTGTTGCGATTGCCTAATTTCGTAAACAGGAATTTTAGTAGAGTTAATTTTTTGTTTTAAAATGGTAATGATGAAACAGACATTGCACACAGCGTTATACGATGCCGGAAAAATACTACTGGCAAACTTTGGGAAAATAAACGATTATACGGTTAAAGAAAGCCAGAGCAGCATTGTAACAAAAACCGATGTTGATTCTGAAAAACGAATTATGCAGGTAATTTCAGACGAGTTTCCTGCGCACAATCTTTTGGGCGAAGAAACAGGTTTCCGGAATAAAAAATCGGAGTATACCTGGGTAGCTGATCCCATTGACGGCACGTCTAATTTTGCTGCCGGAATTCCATGGTTTGGTGTAATTATATGTGTACTGAAAGATTTTAAACCGCTTATGGCCGGCTGTTATTTGCCCGTGCAAGATCAATTGTATTTTGCAGAAATTGGGGAAGGGGCGACTTTAAATGGTCATCCAATTTCGGTTTCCAAAGAGCGAGACCTAAAAAATATTCTGATGGCTTATTCGCTCGATTTTTCAGATGAACCCGGGAAAACAAAACAAGAAGCCAAAACAATTGAGCTACTGGTTCAGAATATTCGCAATCTTCGATCGACCAATTGTTTAATCGATTTTTGTTATACCGCCGACGGTAAACTTGGGGGCTGTGCCAACCGTACTACAAAAATATGGGACATTGCCGGGCCTGCTTTAATAATTCAGGAAGCCGGTGGAATTGCCACCAACTTGCAGGGGAAAAAGTTGGATTTTAGTGTAAGGGATGAAGACTATGGGCGCAATTTTGAAATTCTGGCTGCGAACAAGATCTTGCATAAAAAGGTTATTTCTTTATTAAACAAGTAAATCCTAATTGTATGGCATACAACGAATTTTTAGCCGACCGGGTTCGTGCTTCTCTTAAAGGCTTTCAAACTTCATTTGAGGAGAAACTTATGTTTGGCGGAATCTGTTTTATGGTGGATGAAAAAATGTGTGTAGGAATAGTAAAGGAAGATTTAATGGTACGCATCGATCCCGAAAATCAGGATGAGTTTTTACAGGAAACAGCTTGCCGGATTATGGATTTTACCCATCGGCCAATGAAAGGTTATTTGTACGTGGCTCCTGAAGGAGTTGACATGGAAGAAGACCTTGATAAGTGGGTGAAACGCTGCCTGAATTTTAATCCGAAGGCAAAATCGGGCAAAAAGAAAAAGGCAAAATAAAAGCCGCAAATAAATTTGCAGCTTTTACTATATCTGTGAAAAGTGATTTACTTTTTCTTTCCGGCAATTTCAATTCCAACGCGCTGACCTTTGTACGAGGCATTTTTAAAGTTTTTTACAATCTCTTTTTCGTAACGTTTGTCGATTTCGAAAAATGAGAAGCCTTTTAACACTTCGATGTTGCCAATTTCAACACTTTTACCCGGCATGTTCTGGTTTACCAAATCAATGATTGTACGTTTACTGATTCCATTCTTTTTCCCCATGTTGAAGAAAAATCTTGAAAACTCATAACCACTGTTTCGGCGTCCTTCTCCACGGTCTCCGCGTACTCTTTCTTCTCGTCCCCGGTTTCTGCCTCTGTCGCCACGATCTCTTTCGCCACGATCTCTACCTCTGTCGTCACGTCCGCGTCTGCCACGATCGCGATCTCCACGCCCGAATTCTTTTTCGCGCGCTTCATCAACATTAATATCCGGCGCATTTTCGTAGTACTGCAAAAAACGGTTAAATTCAATCGAAACAAAATGTTTAATCAGTTCTTCACGTTCTAACCAGGCCAGTTTTTTATAAATAACCGGCATAAATTCGCCAATCTGTTCGTCGTTTACTTCAATTTTTTCAACTCTGTCAATCAGGCTAAAAAGCTGTTTCTCGCAAATAACTTTGCCTGAAGGAACATCCTTTTTCACAAAAGGTTTGTTGATTGAACGTTCAACTTGTTTCAGTTTCCCTTTTTCACGCATGTGAATCAAGGTAATAGAAACCCCTTGTTTTCCTGCACGTCCGGTACGTCCGCTTCGGTGTACATATACTTCCGGATCATCAGGTAAGTTGTAGTTGATTACGTGCGTTAAATCGTTAACATCCAAACCACGGGCTGCCACATCGGTAGCCACTAACATTTGTAAATGTTTACCACGGAAACGTGCCATTACATGGTCGCGTTGCGCCTGCGACAAATCACCGTGCAGTGCATCGGCATTGTAGCCATCCTGCATTAATTTATCGGCAACATCTTTCGTCTCTGCACGCGTGCGACAGAAAATTATTCCGTAGATGTTTGGATTTACGTCGGCAATACGTTTTAGTGCCAGATAACGGTCTTTTGCATGTACCAAATAGTAGTTGTGTTCAACTGTATCGGCACCCATGTTTCGTTTGCCTACCGATATTTCATGAATATCTTTCATGTACTTTTGCGAAATGGCAATGATTTCTTTTGGCATTGTTGCCGAAAAAAGAAGTGTTTGTTTCTCTTCCGGAGAGTTTTCCAAAATTGCATCCAAATCGTCTTTAAATCCCATGGAAAGCATTTCGTCGGCTTCATCGAGTACTACCCAACGAATTTCGGTTACTTTCAACTTACTACGCTTGATTAAATCAAGAGTACGTCCAGGTGTTCCCACAACAACTTGTGGTCCTCTTTCGAGCTCTTTAATTTGTGCACGAATATCAGAGCCACCGTAAACTACGGCACTTTTGAAATTAGGTGTGTTTTTCGAGTATTTTTGCAAATCGTTGGCAATTTGCATGGCCAACTCACGAGTAGGGCTTAATATTAAAGCCTGAATAGATCTTTTTGCCGTATCAACCTGTTGGATGATTGGCAAACCAAATGCAGCTGTTTTCCCGGTTCCGGTTTGAGCTAGCGCGACCACGTCTTGCGTGCTTTCCAGTAAAAAAGGAATCGTTTGTTCCTGTACTGGAGTAGGTTGCTCAAAACCAAGTTCTTCAATCGCCGATTGAATTTCGGTACTAAGCCCCATTTCTTTAAATAATGTCATTCTTATCTTCTAAAATTTGGGCGCAAAGGTATTCTTTTAAAATGAAATTCAGGCAATTATGAGAAAATCAATCGGTATATAAACTTAACATGAACCTGAAATGAGCTTTGCAGTTTCCGATTTGAAACACTTTTAATTTTTTTTGACAAAAATTTGACCTCAAATTCAACATGATTCTCTTACATTTGTTTGTTCTTATTCAAACTAAAAGTTGAATTATGAATCGTAGAAAGCCACTGAAAACAAAACCATTTGTATTGAGATACTTCCTTTCAATTCTGTTTTTAACTCATTTCTTGTTTGTTTCTTATGCACAGGAAACGGATACAATTGTACCGGTTCAAAAAAGAACTGAAAAAATTCTAAGAAAAATTGATTTGCGGGAGATTACACGAAACGGGCTGACACCCTACAAAACAAAATTCTCGGGACATTACGCCGGAATCGATTTTGGCTTTAATATGTTGGTAAAAACAGACTATTCGGCTTATGATTCGGAGTTTTTGGAGAATGATATCTTTCGTTCAAATTCGGCCTATTTTAACATAGTTCAGCAAAGTATAGGTTTACAGAAACATCGAAACACCCTGGGGTTGGTAACGGGATTGGGATTGCATTTACAGAGTTACCGGCTTGATGACAATACTTCAATTTATTTAGACGAAAACGATGTGGTTCAACCACAGTATTTGTATTACGACCAGAATCAGAAATCGAAATTGGCACTTGTTTCGTTAACGATTCCGTTGTTAATGGAGTGGCAAATTCCGGTAAATCATTACGATAACCGGGTTTATATTTCGGCCGGATTAATGGGGAGTTTGCGCCTTGGCAGCCATACTAAAATAAAATACAAAACCGATCAAAAGGAAAAGCTAAAAGTCGACGATCATTTTTCAATCCAACCATTTACGTATTCGCTGATGGTACGTACCGGTTACAGGTGGTTTAATGTGTTTGCGAGTTACGATCTGATGCCGCTTTTTAAAAATGAGAAAGGACCTGAATTAACTCCATTTACGGTTGGAATTACATTATTGCGTTTTTAAACACATACCATTGACAACAATAACTTACCGATTTGCTTAATTTCGCCTGCAAAAACTGTTGAATATGAAACCGTATATGCTGGAAGAAACCAATTGGAAACAAGTAAAACACCAAAAATACGAAGTTGCCATTTTGCCCTGGGGTGCTACCGAACCACACAATTATCATTTGCCCTATGGTACCGATTCGCTGGAAACATCGAAAATTGCCGAAGATGCTGCGGCCAAGGCATGGAATAGGGGAGCAAAAATAATGGTGTTGCCCGTTATTCCGCTTGGTGCACAAAATGTTGGTCAAATACATTTGCCGTTTTGTTTGCATACCCGGCCATCAACACAATTAATAATTCTGGAAGATATTTTGACGGCACTGAATGGGCAGGGAATAAAAAAGCTGGTGTTAATGAACGGACACGGTGGAAACGATTTTAAACCACTGGTTCGTGAACTTCAACCAAAGTTTCCCGATGTGTTTATCTCGCTGGTTGAATGGTTTAAAATTATGGATACGGAACTCTATTTTGAAGAGCCCGGCGACCATGCCAACGAAATGGAAACCAGTATAATTATGCACTACTTTCCTGATTTGGTTTTACCGCTAAAAGAAGCAGGAAATGGTGATGCCAAACTGTTCAAACTAAATGGTTTGAAAAATAAAATTGCCTGGGCACCCCGGAAATGGGATAAAGTATCGGAAGACACCGGTGTGGGAAATCCCAAAAAATCAAACGCCGAAAAAGGGCGTAAATTTCTGGATGACGTTACCACAAAAATCGCTGATTATTTTGTAGAACTGGCAGAGTGTGATTTGAATGATTTGTATGAAAAATGAAGCATAAAACCCGATAATTGTCATTGATAGATTTTGTAACATTTCGGTACTTGCGCCTGAATACGAAAATTTATTACTCCGGTCATCGGATTTCCGAATGCCGACAACTTTTATAACATGAAACTACTACTAATAAGTAACTCTACAATGCCGGGTGAACCTTATTTGGATTACCCTAAAAATGAAATAAAAAAATTTCTTGGTGAGAAACCTGTAACTGCTGTTTTTATTCCCTATGCAGCGGTAACTTTTTCGTTTGATACGTATACCGAAAAAGTGGAAGAACGTTTTGCCGAAATTGGGCACCACGTAGTTGGACTACATACTTTTGATAATCCGGTAAAAGCGGTTGAGCAGGCTGAAGCAATTGTTGTAGGAGGTGGAAATACCTGGCAGCTGGTGCGTATGTTGCACGAACAAAAACTGCTAAATCCAATTCGCGAGAAGTCATTTAACGGAACTCCTTACATGGGATGGAGTGCTGGTTCGAATGTAGCATGTCCGACACTTCGAACAACCAACGATATGCCTATTGTCGACCCGCTGGGATTTGATTGTGCCGGTTTGATTCCTTTCCAGATTAATCCTCATTACCTCGATGCAAATCCGGAAGGCCATGGAGGAGAAACACGTCAGCAACGGATTGAGGAATTTTTGGAGATTAATCCGAACTGTTATGTTGCCGGACTTCGGGAAGGTACTATGTTTAAAGTGGAAGATGGACAAATTGAACTGATAGGAGAACGCTCGTGCCGAATATTTAAAAAAGGACAGGAGCCAATTGAATTGTATGCCGGCGACGATTTTAGTTTTCTGTTGTAGCAGGTTTTGTAAAATATTTTAAACATCAAATCCGGAAAGTCAGAGTGACTTATCCGGATTTTTCATATTCTGGTTAATGGTTTAACCCCTGCAATTTATTCCAGCTACTTTAGTTTCTATAAACTTTCATTTTATAGGATTTGAGTATTGAAAAACTTATTGGCATCTATATTCTTCTCTCACCACTCATTCCTTTTTACTCATATTCCATTCTTGGTTCAATTTCAATTTCATTCAAACTAAATCGATGTACTTCCAGTGGTTAATGGTTTAGTTTAACCTTCAATATTAAATTCATTTAATACAGTGCTATTCCATATCTGAAAAACGATGGGGCATAAACAATTCACTAACTTTGCATTTTAACTCAAACAAGAAATGGAACTACTAACGCATAGCTATTTTGCTCTTTTCTTAATTGTTGCCCTCGGTTTTATACTGGGGCGGATAAAAATATTTGGTTTATCCTTAGATGTTTCGGCAGTAATTTTTGTGGCACTTATTTTTGGTCATTACGGTATTATTATTCCGCTCGACTTCCAATATCTGGGATTGGTACTTTTTATTTTTACCATTGGAATTCAGGCCGGTCCGGGATTTTTTGAGTCGTTTAAAAAGGAAGGCCGGCAACTTGCGTCTTTTGCTGTTCTTTTAATTACCATAGCAGCGTTAATTACGGTAGCAATTATTGCTGTTTTTCATGTTGATACGAATATTGCGGTTGGGTTGTTAACAGGCGCCCTTACAAGTACACCGGGTTTAGCTGCTGCCATCGATTATACCGGCTCTCCTTTGGCTTCAATTGGCTACGGAGTTGGTTATCCGTTTGGGGTAATTGGAGTAATACTTTTTATTCGCTTTTTGCCGAAAATAATCCGGGTTTCAGTTAAAAAATCAGAGGACGAGTACAAAGCAAAACTGGAAAAGGAATTTCCGGAAGTGTTAAAACGTAATTTTGTGGTAGAGAATGAAAATGTGGTCAACAAATCAATAGGAGAATTGCGTATTCGTTTTATGACCAAAGCTGTTGTTTCGCGTGTGGTACACAACGGAAATGCCATAATTCCAACTCCCGAACTGGTACTTCATAAAGGCGATCTGATAAAAGCTGTAGGTACTGAAGAGGCATTGAGAAATGTAGAACTTTTGATTGGCCCTGACACTGAACAAGAAATAGCATTAGATCCTAAATACGATGTTCGTTCGGTATTGGTGACCAACAAAGAGGTTGTAAATATTACCATCGGACAACTGAACTTGTTGCACACCTACAATGCTACTATTACCCGGATTCGCAGATCGGGAATTGATATTTCGCCTTCGCCAAACTCAAAATTGCAATTTGGTGATAAGTTGGTGATTGCCAGTAGTAAAGCCAATATGGAAATGGTAGCGAAGATTTTTGGGAATGACCAGAAAAGGCTTTCTGATACCGATATTTTGCCTGTTGCTTTGGGAATAATTCTGGGAGTTTTAGTCGGAAAAATTAGCATTAACCTGGGATCGTTTTCGTTTAGTGCCGGACTCACCGGAGGTGTATTAATAATAGCACTTATATTGAGTCGGATTGGAAAAACGGGGCCGGTGTTGTGGACTATGACCGGGGCAGCCAATCAATTGATACGACAGTTAGGATTGATATTGTTTTTAGCTGCTGTAGGTACCGGAGCAGGTGCAAAAATTGTTGATACCTTTAACGATTACGGAATTGAACTGTTTCTATATGGTGCTGCCATTACAATTCTACCAATGTTAATTGCAGGATTAGCAGGCAAATGGTTTTTTAAAATGAATATTTTAAGTTTGATGGGCGCATTAAGCGGAAGTATGACCAGTACTCCCGGACTTGCTGCCGCTGATTCAATGACCGATACTAACGCGCATTCCATCGCCTATGCAACGGTTTATCCTGTAGCAATGGTGCTGTTAATCGTTTTTGTACAGTTAATTACAATGTTTTTATAAACGGATTATTTCTTGTACGAATCAGGACTGAGGGCTGTTGGCGACCAGTTTTTCAGAAAGCGAAGAACTGTATCGTGATCGTAACTCTTATCTTTTTCTAAAAAGGCACTGTTTTGAGTGTGAATTCGTTTCCCTTGGCTGTCCAAAATCACAAACACCGGAAATCCAAAACGCTGCGGAAATTCAAGCTTTGCGAGTAATTCTTCCTGCTTGTTCTCACGATCGTAATTTACTTTTACTACTTCGAAATTCTGGTTTAAGTAGTTACTGATTTCATTATCACTTTTTACAAAGTTGTGAAACTTAAGACACCAGGGACACCAATTTCCTCCTATTTGAAGGAAAATATGTTTCCCGTTCTCTTGTGTTAACTCAATTGCCTTTTTTATATCAGCAGAAGCATCGGCTTCCGTATCATAAGCTTTGGTGTCTTGTGCGAAAATGTGCACAGGCAATGAGAATAGTACTATAAAAATGGAGAAATAAATTGTTTTCATTTTCAGAAGATTATTGGTTCCACACCGATTCTATTTTGTACACATCTAACTTGTCGATGCCGAGTTCGCCACCATTTGTGAAAAGAACAACATCGTTGGCTTTTTCATCAGGAGTAAAACAATTCGAAATTACAGCCTGTCCATCGTTGGCAAAAATCTCGATTGAGGCCCGGTCTATCAATACTTCGAGCTTAATTTTATTGTTTACAGCCGGAAGCGGAACGGTACAGCCTAAAACCGAAAGTGTACCACGTTTTACATTATACAGTATTTCGGTTCCGGGTATTTTCGAGCTGTGCCGAACCATAAGCCCAAAGTTGTCCGAAGTTTTTAAATCAAACTCTCCAATAATATGAAGGCAGTCACCGGTTACTTTTTTTAGTTTATTTTCATCAATTCCGGGTATAACATTTTTATTTTCCCACGAATACGCTTTCCCATGCAATTGCTCCAGCTCGGCGACAGGTTTGCGAATCAGTTTATATCCCGTTGGAAACTTGGTAACCGACAATTCGCATGGGAACGACATTTGTCCGTTAAAAGGCATGTCAGGGAATTTTCCGTCGCGCATCCATGCAATTTGTAAAATCCTCCCGTCTTTCTCGGGAATGTTGCTCCAGGTTTGTGTGGCGTAATAGTTTTTCCCCCAGTCGCTTTTTAGTTTGCCACTTTCAGTAGTAAAAGTTTTTCCGTCAAAACCACCCAATAAATAACTACCGTCTCCATCAAACAGTACCCATTTTGTTTCATCGGGGCGGTTTGTAACTTTAAACTTTACAAGGTCGGGGCATTCGTAAAAACCAGCAATGTGGCTTTCCCAGTTCCAGTCAGTAAGGTTATCAGAGGTGTAGATTGAAACACCTTTTGATTTATCGTCTTCCGAAGTTTTGCGGTATAAAACCATCACCCATTTCTGTGAATCCTTGTGCCAAAACACTTTAGGATCCCGGGCATCATCTTTTTCGTCGTAAGGAAGAATAGGATTCCCTTCGTATTTTTCCCAGCTTATTCCTTTGTCGGTACTGTAGGCAATTCGTTGTCCGCAATGTTGACTGGTATAAAAAGCCACCAGTGTTTTTACATCGCCTTTTTGTTTGTTTAAAAGGTTATTTTCATCAACAATTGCTGAGCCTGAAAACGCAGTACATCTTTCTTTGTCTTCTGAATTTTCATCAGGGTACAGCGCAATATCCAGCGGTTTCCAATGAAGTAAATCGGCACTTACAGTATGTCCCCAATGCATGTAGCCCCATTCGTTGCCTTTTGGGTTATATTGGTAGAACATATGGTATTCATTATCATAATATATCAATCCGTTTGGGTCGTTATGCCAATTTTTTTGTGGCGTAAAATGAAATTGTGGACGATATATTTCATCGTATAATTTTTTATCCGATTTTTGAGCAAAACTTGTAAGTGTCAGGAATATAGCCAGTAGGCATGTTGATAAGATTTTCATAAAATATTTTATTGTCTTTTTTGATTGAGGGCTAAACTTATGAAAAAAAATTTGGTTTAATAAAATTTATTCATACATTTACTGCGCAAACCCATAAATGAGAAACTGTTTTTAGCGGACGCTTTTGGTTACATTAAATCACAATCATCAGAAAATCAAAAGCACCTTTTACATTTGTTGAACAGTAAAAATGTTTTTTGAAATAGATTTTGGACGTTTTACAAACCCACTGGTTTTAAGTCAGTAAAAAAACAAAAAACCAGGTGAACGCCTTATTCGAATTCAGCATTTATAACTGATCAATTCAGCAAGAAAAAATGGCAATTTCGCCAAAGATGTTTCAACTTTGTGAGGAATTACAAACCCTAATTTAAGTTAAGATGGAGCAGAACCATTTAATCATTCTTACAATTGTTGGACGCAATTTTAAGGATTCAGAAATTTTAATTACATAGTATAGTTTGATGCTGAAGCAAGTGCGCGTGTCGGAATGTTTTGATTCTTCACAAACCCACTGGATTATCGTATTACCTTAAATCATCAATCAGATAAACCAGGAAGAAACAAGAGAAACCAGCATGAAGGACTGACTTCGGGTATCCTGTATTATCCAATGCTTTTATCGAAGCTTCGATTAGAGTTTGAGTACAAACCCTAATTTAAGTTGTAATGAGACGCTTTTTATTTATTGTTCTTATCGTTGCTGGCGCTTGCAATGTATGGGCACAGAAGCAACAAAAACCGGAAAAACTGACAACAGTCAATGCTCCGGAAAACATTGCTCTTCAAGAGATTAGAAAATCATTTACCCCTCCGGCAGACTTTAATTTAAAGTCGGGCGGAGTATTAAATTCTGATTTTCAGGTAGAGTTCGTAAACTTCCCGGAAAATGCTAAATCAGCATTTTTGTACGCTATCTCAATGTATGAAAACCTAATTTCATCGCCTGTTCCTATTCGTGTACAGGCAACTTGGGAAACGCTGGGTACTAACGTTTTGGCTTTTACAAAACCTTCTTCGTTTTACAAAAATTTTGACGGAGCACGTTTAGCCGATGTGTATTACCCTGTAGCTTTAGTCGAAAAACTCGCAGAAAAAGAGTTTAACGGATCAGAGCCTGATATTATTTGTTCATTTAACAGCAGCATTAATTGGTACACCGGTACCAATGGCGATGGACCTTCAAGCCAGTACGACCTGGTAACTGTGGTATTACACGAAATGGTTCATGGACTTGGTTTTGCAGGATTCTTCACTGTTGAAAACGGTGTTGGAAATTTGAAAAGCTCCAATGGAGTGCCAAGCATTTATGATGTTTATGTATACAATTCAATGAACCAGAAAATTTCTGATGAAAGCAATTTTGCAATGCCATCAGCGGCACTTAAAAATCAGTTGGAATCAGAAAAATTATTACTGAAAAGCAATAACGAGCAAACAAAAGAGAATGTTTATGCTCCTTCTCACTGGAATTCAGGAACCAGTATTTACCACTACCACGAAACCGGATTTCAAGCAGGTGATGCAAATGCATTAATGAGTCCATTTATTTTTAAAGGAGAAGCTATTCATCATCCTGGCGATAAAACCTTGGCTTTATTGGCCGAGTTTGGTTGGAAGTCGTTAAGTATTGAGGGAGCAGAAATTAAAGATTTTGAAACAACATGCGAAAAACTTCCTGTTTCTGTTCAGGTTAACAGCGAGTTGGATATTAACATGTCATCAGTTAAGCTAAACTATTCAACTGATAACTTTACAAGCTCACAAACAGTTACTCTTTCTTATAACTCAAACAGCAAACAATTCGAAGGCGAAATTCCTTTGAATAACAAGAGTGGAAAGTTTCAATATTATTACGAGGCGAAATCAAGCAGTAATGTTCTATTTACTTGTCCCGACAGAGCTCCTGAAAGAATGTACAGTTTTAAAATTGGTCCTGATTACAATCCTCCGGTTTTAAAACACAATCCGGAGAAATTACTGGCTACTTCGCACCCTGTGCTCGATTTAGATGCAATTGCCACCGATAACGTTGGTATTGAAACTGTAAAAGTTGAGTACAAAATAAATGGTGAGGTATTTGAAAAAGTAGCGTTAAATAAAATGGCTGCCGATTCATACGCCGGAAAAATTCAGTTACCTGAAGGATTAAAAGAAAGCGATGTAGTTGAGTACCGTATTTTAGCACAAGACAATACTGCAAGAGGAAATAAAAGATACGCGCCAACAACAGGTTATTACACGGTTGACGTTTTTGAAGCACAAAGTGCCAGAACAGGTTATTTTGCTGATTTCGACACAGAAAATAACGACTTTGAAATTTCTGATTTTGAAGTAACCAGACCAACTGGTTTTTCAAACGGAAATTTACATACTGTAAGTCCATATCCTGAATCAAACATCGAAAATGAAAAATACAATCTGATTGCTCAGCTAAAGTATCCAATTATTATTGAAGAGAATGGATTAATGAGTTTTGATGAAGTTGTATTGGTTGAGCCAGGTGAAGACGGAACAAGCTATACTGAAGAAATGTTTTGGGATTTTGTAATTGTTGAAGGTAGCAAAAACAATGGCCAAAGCTGGTTGCCTGTTACTGAAGGTTACGATTCGGGAAGCGATGCTTTGTGGAATTCTTACTTCACCAATTCATTAAAAAGTACAGTTTCTGAAGCTTCAGGACACGAAAATATGTTTTTGTCTCAAACCATTAACCTTACTGCAAATACTGAGTTTGAAGCAGGCGATACCGTTTTATTTCGCTTCCGTTTGGCTTCTGACAAAGCAGTTACAGGCTGGGGCTGGGCAATTGATAATTTAAGCATCCAGGAAGTATCGACCGATGCAGGAGAACTTGCAATGTCAGAAGAGGTGTCAATTTATCCAAATCCGTTTAACCAAAGTATTTATGTTGAGGGATTTGGTTCTGATGATGTTTCTGATGTTGAAATTATTGTTACCGATTTATACGGGAAAACAGTTTTCCGCGAGACCCGTTACGATGCATCATACAATCGAAAAATGAAAATTGATTTGCCCAATGTAGCTCCCGGAGTTTATATGGCATGTATAACAGATAATATTTCAAATACAATAACACAAAAAATTATAAAAAATTAGAATTATGGAAACTTTACTAATGGTAGGATTTGTAGCAGCTTTTGTAGGTTTAGTAACCTCTATGGTAGTAATGTACAAGTTATTAACCGAGAAAAAGGAACAACGGTTAGAATATTAACCGGTAGAAACTCAGATTTAAATCTGACAAGAATAATCTCCAGGCGTTTGAATAGAACTGCTAATAACAATTAAAATTAAAGAGTATGGAAACTTTATTAATGATCGGTTTTGTTGCAGCATTAACAGGCTTGGTAACTTCAGTGATTGTACTTTATAAATTACTGTCGGACAAAAAAGAACAGCGACTTGAATATTAATATTTGGTCTGGTATTTCTTATTGAGAGAATGCCAGATCAACTTACACAATTTGAAAAACGAAAAAGAAATAATAATGGAACCCTTATTAATAGTAGCATTAATTGCAGCACTGGGAGGTGTAGTTACATCAATGATAGTATTATATAAATACATTATAGAAAGAAAAGCGCATAGGTTAGAATATTAGATGATTGGTATTGCAACCTTAAATTAGGAAATGCCGGATTTATTCCGGCATTTTTTTGTTTTATAAAAGTGAAATAGTTGTTAAAATATTTGAATTTATTGAACTAAATTCGAACTTTTGCCAATTATCAGAGTTATGCTAGAAACTTTTAAAACAATGATGAATAAAGTCGTTTTTATCCTCATATTTAGTGCTGTGGTTCTTTCTGCTTCAGCCCAACAAAAAAAGTATAAACAGGGAGTAAAAGTACCATGTCCGGTGTGTTATGCTTCCGGTAAAGTTGAACGAGCACAAATACCGCCGCCAAAAGATTTTTTACTAAAATCAGGTGAAAATGCAACTGCAGATATTCAGGTTGATTATATCGGATTTACACCCGAAGCCAAAAATGCATTTGCCTATGCAGTGAGTATCTGGGAAAGTATTATCGCATCGGAAATGCCCATTCGGATGAAAGCGGTATGGAGTGGTTCGCTTGATGATAATGTTTTGGGAAGCTGTGGCCCCGAAACCTACTATTCCAATTTTAAAGATGCACCGTTTAAAGACAGGTATTATCCGGTGGCTATTGCAGAAAAAATTGCAAAACAAGAGTTAAACGGTGCATCCCGTTACGATATGGAGGCCAATTTCAGCAAAAATATTGATTGGTATTATGGTACAGATTTAAATTGTCCGGATACTTTATACGATTTTGTTTCGGTTGTTTTACACGAGATCGGACATGGTCTTGGATTTACCGGTTTTTTCTTTGTTGATGACAATGTTGGCGGGTACGGATTCTTCGAATACGGTGATGCAACATCATTCGACTTACTGGTTGAGAATGGTCTTAGCGGACGTCAATTGGTTGATACATCGTTTTACGAAAATGTGACAAACGAATTAAAACGAGCACTCGAATCATTTAGTTTGTTTGCCAACAGTCCAATTGCTGCCAAAAAGAACAATGGCGCAAATCCGCGATTATATGCACCTTATTCATTCGATGGCGGTTCAAGTGTTTACCATTTAAACGATGCAACATACGACAACAGCGACAATGCTTTGATGACTCATGCTGTTGGTAGAGCCGAAGCAATTCACGATCCGGGACCAATTACCCGCGGAATTATGGATGACATAGGCTGGAGAAATATTTTTATACGATTCGATCCGCCCAAAGACATGGAAGTTATGGGGCCAATTCAGTATGACATAAGCGTTGAAAGCGATTATCGTATTGACGAAGAAACACTTTATGTAATTTATTCTACCGATGGTTTTATCTCGAATATTGACAGTTTGGCACTTGTTGATTTGGAAGATAACGGAATATACCAGGCCACATTAAATCCAGCTCCGGGCACCGACAGCATTAGTTATTATGTACAGGTGGGTGATGTAATGGGCCGAGTAAAAACGTCGCCGGCACTGGCTCCGAAAGAAATACACAGTATTACTTTTGGTCCTGATACTGAAGATCCGGTTCTGGAACACACTCCAATTCCGTATTTCTTATTAATGGGGCAGCCCATGTCAATAAAGGTTGATGCTTCCGATAATCTTGGAATTGACACTGTTTATGTAACGTATTCCATCAATGGTGTTGCGCAAACTCCTTTCGGACTAACAAACGAATATTCCGATACCTATTCAGGTGATTTTACCGTAAGCAATGAAAATTTGAAAGATGGAGATGAAATAACGTATGCCATTTTTGCTATTGATGCATCATCTGCTAAAAACAACACAAGATTACCATCCGGTAAAAATACGTTCTCTTATAAGGTTGAATCTATTTTTGATCCGGTAGTTAGCTATACAAACGATTTTAATCAGAGCACAGCTGATTTTGTTATTTCCGATTTTGATGTTTACACTGCTACTGGTTTCGAAAATGGAGCCTTGCACAGCATACATCCATACTTAAGCCCAGGAGAAGATAACGTGGACATTGATTATTTCACCTTTTTAAAACGCCCCATTATTTTAAAAGAATCGGGAACCATGACTTATGATGAAGTTGTGTTGGTTGAGCCAGGTGAATTACTTTCGAAATACGGCGACGATGAATTCTGGGATTATGTAATCGTTGAAGGGAGTAAAACCTTTGGTGAGAGTTGGCTTCCTCTGTTCGATGGTTACGACTCGGGCTCAAAGATTGCCTGGAGAAGCAAGTACAACGAGAATATTGTAGACCAGGTATCATTGTCAGAAGGTAGTTCCGACCTGTTTTTTAATCGTGAAATTGATTTGTTAGACAACGGTAATTTTGCAGCCGGCGATACCATTTTAATTCGCTTCCGTTTGTATTCCGATCCTTATGCTTCAGGCTGGGGCTGGGCAATCGACAATTTAATTATTCAGCAAGGTTTAGCTGCAGACACGAAAGTGCTCGATCGGGGCCAAATAATGGTTTATCCGAATCCGTTCAATTCGTCATTTGCCATTGATATTAGTGGCATCGAAAGATTAGCTGACATACAAATTGAAGTGTTTGATTTATTTGGCCGCAAAGTGTATGAAGTTGTAAAACAAGACGTTTTTGGCGAATTGAAAGAAAATATCGATTTGTCGGATCAAACGGGTGGAATGTTTTTGGTAAAGGTTAGCGAAAACGGGAAAACAGTTTTGACGAAAAAGTTAATTAAAAACTAAATTAGTGCTACTTCGGTTTAATTTTCAAACGAAAAACCGGTTGATTGTTTCATTTTTAAAATATATCTCTATATTTGCTAACATAAAATTGAAAAGCAATGACAGTTTTTAATAACAACTATTTCTACTTTTATTTTTATTATGGACCGGAAACCGGGATCAAAAAGTAGGGTATTGTTTAAACTTAAGATATTTTACAAAAAAGGTCTCGAAATTTCGGGACCTTTTTTTATTGAAAAAAATCAGCAGAAAATACAATCAAATGAAAGTAACAATAATAGGACTTGGACTAATAGGTGGCTCAATTGCGCGGGACTTGCGAAAATCGGGTTTTGCTACCGAATTAGTAGGTATTGAAACAAACGAAGAACATGCAAAACAAGCATTGGAACTTGGTTTGGTTGATCGCATTGAAAACCTGGAGACAGGAGTAAAAAACACCGATCTGGTTGTGATTGCCATACCGGTAAATAAAGTGTTGGCAGTATTACCCAAGGTGCTCGATTTAATTGACAGCGGAACAACTGTAACCGATATGGGGTCAACAAAAAAGGACCTGGTAGATTCGGTTGCCGATCACAAACGCAGAAAGAATTTTATTCCATCGCATCCCATGTCAGGAACAGAAGACTCCGGACCGGGTGCCGCACTCGAAGGTTTATTCAAAGAGAAAATTGCAATCCTTTGCGATCAGGAAGATTCAGGTCCGCAGCACGTGGCACTTGTCGAAAAAATGTTTCAAAACCTGGGAATGGACATTGCATATATGACTTCAGATGAGCAAGATCATAGTACCGCATTTGTTTCGCATTTGCCGCACGCTGCTGCATTTGCTCTTGCGAATGCCGTTCAGGCAAAGGAAGACCGAAACATAATCTTTGATTTGGCAAGTGGAGGTTTTAGGTCAACCGTACGTTTGGCAAAAAGTTCTGGAAGCATGTGGCATCCTATTTTTCAACAAAATCGGAAGTATGTTGTTGAATCGCTAGATGTTTATATAAAACACCTCACCGAATTCAGAGATTGTATGCGAGATGAAGACGATGAAAAAATGTGGGATTTAATACGGAGTGCCAATAATATCAGAGGTATTCTGGAAGGAGAAAATCCGCATTTGGTAAAAAACGAAGAAATATTAACAAAACTTTATACAAAAAAATCATGACAGTACAACTTGAAATTAATCCGATAAAATCGTGGCTGCCAAAGCTCGATAATCCATTGTTGATATCGGGACCCTGTAGCCTGGAATCGGAAGAACAAGCGATTGAAACGGCTAAATTATTAGCACAGGATAAACGTGTGTTTGTATACCGCGGTGGTGTTTGGAAACCTAGAACACGTCCGGGATCGTTTGAAGGAGTGGGATCGATCGGCCTTAAATGGCTGCAAAATGTAAGAGAAGAAACTGGCTTACCCGTTGGAACGGAAGTGGCAAATGCACAACACACCGAAGAGGCTTTAAAAGCCGGTCTGGATGTGATTTGGATTGGTGCACGATCTACTGCCAGCCCTTTTGTGGTGCAGGAAATTGCCGATGTAGTAAAAGGTAGTAATGCCGTTGTAATGATTAAAAATCCGGTGAATCCTGATGTACAATTGTGGATGGGTGCCGTTGAGCGAATTTCGCAGGCCGGTATAAAAAACATTGTAGCCATTCATCGCGGATTTACACCCTTTCGTGAAACAAAATACCGTAATTATCCCAACTGGAAAACCGTTATTGAGCTGAAACGTAAAATGCCAAATCTTCCAATTATTTGCGATCCCAGCCACATTGCCGGAACACGTGAATATTTGTACGAAATATCACAAAAAGCATTCGACATGGGTATGGAAGGACTTATGGTTGAGTCGCACAGAGATCCTTCGTGTGCAATGAGTGATGCTTCGCAGCAACTTACTCCGGCCGACCTAGGTAAAATGCTTGATAAGCTTGTAATTCGTCACGAAAATGCAAACAATCCTGATTTTGAAAATCAGTTGGATGTATTGCGTAACCGTATTGATGCTATTGATGCAGAATTATTGGAAATGCTTGCTTCAAGGGTGGAGATTGTGAAAAAGATCGGGGAGTATAAAAGAGACAATAATGTAACCGCACTTCAGATCAATCGCTGGACACAATTGATGGAAAACCGCGTTTCGTTAGGAAAGACAATGGATTTAAATGAAACCTTTGTGAAAATATTGTTTCAATTGATCCACGAAGATTCAGTTCGTATGCAAACCGAAATTATGGATCAGGAATAAACGTAAAAGTTATAGCAATATAAATTACGAGCCCCGGAGGTTATTCTTCGGGGTTTTTTGTTTCTGTTTGCAACGGGGTTTTTGGTTTTTCCTGTTTTCGACACAACTAAATATTTCGATTTCATAACTCTCATTCCGTCTGTTAGTTAAGTGTTTTTCGAGGCGATTTTTGGGTGACTCAGGAGCTGTTTTTATACCTTTATGGCATGTTTGTCCGGAAAAAGCCAAATAAAAGTGGTGTTATCAGCGTGCAGGTTATTGCCAAAATAAATGGGAAACCAAAGTTGATAAAAACAATAGGTAGTTCCCGTGATGAAAAGACCATTAAAGAATTAACAGAAAAAGGCCATCATTACATTGCAACTTTTAGCGGTCAAACTGCACTTGATTTTTCTGATGAAACAAATTTGATTCAATCTGTTTTTCAGCAAATCGATTCACACACTGAAGTTGGCACAGAACTGCTATTGGGTAAGATTTTCGATGATATTGGCTTTAATGTTATTGACGACCAGATTTTCAGGCAGCTTGTCCTTTCGCGTTTAACCTACCCGGTAAGCAAGCTTAAAACAAGCGATTATCTTGAAAAATACCATGACCTCGAATATCCGGTGCAACAAATCTACCGTTACATGGACAAACTGCATTCCACCCAAAAGGAACTTGTGCAGCAGATTAGTTATGAGCATACAAAACATGTACTGGGAGGGCAGGTAACCATCGTATTTTATGATGTAACTACTTTATATTTTGAAATAGACCATGAAGATACTCTCAGAAAAACAGGTTTTTCCAAAGAGGGCAAACACCAGAACCCGCAAATCGTATTGGGGCTTTTAGTGAGCCGCAACGGCTATCCGCTTGCCTATGACATTTTTGAGGGGAACAAATTTGAAGGACACACCATGCTACCTGTGCTGGACGCATTCAAAGAAAAATACAGGTTGGACCAACTGGTTATCATTGCCGATTCTGGCCTTCTGTCCAATGCCAATATTGAAGAATTACAGGAAAAAGGTTATGAATTTATCCTTGGTGCCCGAATCAAAAATGAAAAGAAGCAAATCCAGGAACAGATACTGGCTTTAAGTTTGAAAAATGGGGAAAGCGCGGTTATCGAAAAAGATGGGTTAAAACTAATTGTAACTTATTCTGACAGCAGGGCTAAGAAAGACAGCCAAAACCGGGAAAAGGGACTCCAAAAGTTAGAAAAGCGGATAAAGACAGGAAAGCTGACCAAGTCAAGTATCAACAACCGTGGATATAACAAATACCTCAAAATGGATGGTGAGATAAATATTGAAATCGACTATACAAAATATAATGCCGATGCAGCCTGGGATGGTTTAAAAGGGTACATTTCAAATGCCTTTCTGGGAAAAGATGAAATAATTGAAAACTATGGACATTTGTGGCAAATCGAAAAAGCTTTCCGCATATCAAAAACTGATTTAAAAATCAGGCCAATTTACCACCGGGCACAACGAAGGATTGAAGCACACATTTGTATCTCGTTTGTAGCCTATAAAATCTACAAAGAATTGGAAAGGCAATTGAAAAGTCTGAACTCAAAATTAAGCCCCGAAAAAGCCATCGAAATTGCCAAAACAATTTATCAGATAAAAGCAACTGTAAAAGGCAAATCTGTGGCTCAAATTTTACTGATTAACGATCAACAGAAGAAATTAGCACAGCTTTTCAATTTTGGGTGACCCAGTGTCGAAAACAGGAGTTCGTATGCAAACCGAAATTATGGATCAGGAATAAACGTAAAAGTTATAGCAATATAAATTACGAGCCCCGGAGGTTATTCTTCGGGGTTTTTTGTTTCTGTTTGCAACGGGGTTTTTGGTTTTTTATCGGCCAGCTGTAATACAATTTTTGGGAATCCTTTTTTTATGGCATTTTCTACTGCCGTATATTGTGGAATTTCTTTTCCGATATACAGTATAAAAATGGCCAGCTGCCGGTCATGAAGTTGGTCGTAAAGAATATGTTTGTGTAGTCGGTACGACTCTCGCAACAAGCGTTTAATCCGATTGCGAGCCACTGCCCGTTTAAAATTTCTTTTGCTGGCAGTAAATCCTGCCTGAACCGGAAACTTCGTTGGGAGTTCTGTTTTCAGAAAAACTATTTTTAAAGGATATTGCAAAATGGAATCGCCTTCGGCAAATAGTTTGTCAATAATTTTTTTGCTGCTTAGCCTTTCTGCTTTCTTTAACGAAAAGCTTTTGTTGTTTGCGCTATTTGCTGAAGTGGTATTCATTGGACAAGAAAAAGGCTATCCATCAGTTTGATAGACAGCCTTTAAAAGTATATATTATTTCTTTTTGTCTACTTATTTTTCTTAATATATTGTTCCAATGCCATTGTCATTGAAGGCGCTTGTGCAGTTGGAGCCTGAATATCCAAACGCAAACCTGCTTCTTGAACTGCCTGGGCTGTAGTTGGCCCAAAGCACGCAATTCGCGTTGAATTTTGCTCAAAATCGGGAAAGTTCTGGTACAAGGATTTAATACCTGACGGGCTGAAAAATACCAATACGTCGTATTTGATATCTGCCAAA
This sequence comes from uncultured Draconibacterium sp., assembly GCF_963675585.1. Taxonomy (NCBI): domain Bacteria; kingdom Pseudomonadati; phylum Bacteroidota; class Bacteroidia; order Marinilabiliales; family Prolixibacteraceae; genus Draconibacterium; species uncultured Draconibacterium sp. Next base: position 3,842,545 of record NZ_OY776414.1, on the reverse strand, counting down.
TCCGATAAATCAGCGCTTACCGTACGATACAAAATGGCTTTTGTATAGTTGTACTTTTCCTGATCAAGCAAAAGTGGAATTTCTTGTTTATGAATGTCAGAAAGTGGCACCAGGAATTTTTCATCCTTGTGTTTTTTCATCACATTAATGAGATCGGCAAATTTGCCATTTGCATAAAATATTTTTCGTTTACGGTAAACAATGTACTTCTGTAAATAGAAGGCTGTAGATTCCGAAATACAAAAATATTTCATCGAATCAGGTACTGTTAGACGCAATTCCTGAGCTACTCTGAAAAAGTGATCGATTGCTGTACGACTGGTAAAAATTACTGCCGTATGTTCAAGAATCTGAATCCGGGTTTGACGAAACTCTTTTGCCGGTACTCCTTCAACTTGAATAAATGGACGGAAATCGATCTTCAGATTGTTCTTTTCGGCCAACTCGAAATATGGCGATTTGGCGGTACTGGGTTCTGGCTGTGAAACTAAAATGCTCTTGACTTTCAAAATTTTATGCTTTTAATGAAACATTCCCCTTCTCATTCAACTACTACTTTATAAATTAAAAGCAAGGGTAAAAATTCAAGGGTACAAAGGTACAAAAACAGATAAAATATAGAAAACTGTTTTTTCAATAAAATAAAAATTCCTCGCTGTAATAAAATCAGGTTAACAATTGCAAAGATTGTTATGCCTGCGAACACGATAAACACTGGTGTTCTGACAGGTGCAAAAGAAACCAAAATAACGATCGGAAGTAACAATAATCCCAACGATCGGTTGTAATTATCCATATTAAACAGGTATTCGCGCGTTTCCTGAGTCGCTTGAAACAGCGATCCAAACATCAAATAAATCAACTTTTTACCGAAGAAATACAGCAAAACACCACCCAAAATCATAAGAAAATAGGAGAGGCTTGTGAGCGAATTTTCCCATTTAAATACGTTTAAGGTCTGAAAAATAAATATGGATAAGGTGATATAAAAAATAATTTCGAGTCGGATAGCACCATGAAAAATCGGATAGTTTTTTTCTTGTAACAAACGCACCGATGTGGAATAATTAAACAACGAAAGAAACATGTGTTCCATGTATTTTGCGTAAGCAAATCTGACACTCGCAAAAAGTAAAATACCTAAAAAAATGACGAAAGTAAGCCAATCAGTTCCCTTGCTGTTGTGCATGTGAATGGGCAAAGTAAATCCCAGGTCGTTTTGTTCCGAGAATGTAAGCTGGCTTTCTATTCTTGGTGCAATGTATTTCGAACTGTCAATCAGTAATTTGTTTTCCTGCTGAAGACGCCATTGCCTGATTTGTGCTTGTGTGTACGTCTTTTGAGGAGTTGTATCAACGGTTTGCGAACGTTCTGAAACAGAAAGAATAGCCACCGGTTTTTGACGAACCGGAATGCTGTTTAACTGATTACTTTGAGGCATTGTTTCCAGGAGATTTTGTACCTCAACAGTATCTTGCTGATATGTTACCTCTGCATTCATTTCTTTATCGGCGCAAAGATAATAAATTACAAATCCCAAAATTGAGATTTGTAAATTGTATTTTGGTGATTATTTTCGCACATGATTTATTTGGCGCCACTACAGGGTTTTACCGATTTTGTTTACCGAAAAAACTTCGCACAGGTTTTTACCGGAGTCGATGCTTATTTTATTCCCTACATTTCGATTAAAAACGGAGATGTTCCCGCCAAATACAATAAAGAAATTACACCTGAAAATAATACACAACTGCGTGTGGTTCCACAGGTTTTAGTTGAAGATGGCAAAGAGCTGGAAACCTTGGTGGCCCGCTTAACTGATCTTGGGTACTCCGAAATAAATCTGAATATGGGTTGCCCGTATCCGATGGTTACCAAACGTGGAAAAGGTTCGGGTTTATTGCCCTTTCCTGCAAAAATTGAAGCGATACTAAGTTCCTATTTCGAAAAATGGAATACCCCTCTTTCTGTAAAATTACGTGCAGGATTGCAGTCGGAAAATGAAATTCAGCAGATTATTCCAATTCTGAATAAATTTCCGCTTAAGGAAGTCATCTTTCATCCTCGAATTGCACAACAGCTTTATTCCGGTTCTATTCTCGAAACGCGTTTTGAAATGGTTCAGAAAGACCTCCAACATGAACTGGTTTTTAATGGCGACATTTTTACGGTTAGCGATTATGAGAATCGCCAAAAACAATTCCCGGAGATAAAAACCTGGATGTTGGGGCGGGGAATTTTGATGAATCCTTTCTTGCCGGAGGAAATGAAAGGGATAGAAATTACGGCAGAAACAAAACGAGAAAAATTACGCGATTTTCATCGTTTAATGTTTGAATCGTATTCCGAAATTATGGACAACGAAGGCAATACCCTTAATAAAATGCAACAGTTTTGGTCTTATTTCTCATTTAATTTTCCAAATCAGCCAAAGGCATTTAAGCAAATAAAAAAGTCTAAATCGATGATAAAATATAAAGCAGAAGTGGAAAAATTATTTTATCAATTGTACGAATAAAACAGAAATACGAATTTAATTGGAAGAACAATTTTCCTGCTCGTAACGTCCCATCAATTCCATTAACAGGTACATTTCCTTTACCTCAAGTTCGTCTTTCGGCGCAACACAAATTTCAAGAAACCTTTTTAAGGCATCTCTGTAATCATCCTCCGTGTTTATCTCGTAATTCATAAAACCTAGTGCGCATCTAACCAATTATCTGCTGCATTACTTTCAACAGTTAATTGAACGCCGATGTTCACAACCTGCTCCATTTCTGTTTTAACCAGGTCTCGAACTGCTTCAAGTTCCGGCTTATAAACATCAAAATTTAATTCATCGTGCACCTGTAAAATCATTTTCGACTTTAAGTTTTGTTCTTCCATTTTCCGATGAATATTAATCATGGCCAATTTAATTATATCGGCTGCCGAACCCTGAATCGGAGCGTTTATGGCATTTCGCTCAGCCATTCCACGAACCACGGCATTTGCCGAATTGATGTCGTTTAAATAGCGTTTGCGGCCTTTAATGGTTTGTACATAGCCCTGGTTGCGGGCCAGTTCTATCTGTTTGTCCATAAAACCTTTAATCTTCGGAAAATTCTCGAAATATCCGTCAATTAAATCTTTTGCCTCGGTACGTGGTATGTTCAGGCGTTGCGAAAGGCCAAATGCCGAAATTCCGTAGATAATTCCAAAGTTGGCGGTTTTGGCTTTGCGCCGCATGTCGGAATCAACCTGATCGAGCGGGACCTGGTATATTTTGGATGCAGTTATGGAGTGAATATCCTGGTTCTCGTTAAAAGCAAGTAACATTTCTTCGTCTTGGCTGAGAGCAGCCATAATTCGAAGCTCAATTTGCGAGTAGTCAGCCGAAAAGAAAGTATGTTCTTCATCCGAAGGAATAAACGCTTTTCTGAGCTCGCGCCCGTTTTCGGTACGAATTGGAATATTCTGCAAGTTGGGATTTACCGAACTTAAACGACCGGTTGCAGCAATGGCCTGGTTGTACGAAGTATGTATTTTTCCCGTTTTTGGATTTACGAGCAAAGGCAAAGCTTCAACATAAGTCGACAATAATTTTTTTAGTCCCCTGAAATCCAATACTTTTTGCACAATTGGATGACGGTCGACCAAACGAACCAAAACTTCTTCGGCAGTTGAATATTGTTTGGTTTTTGTCTTTTTCGCTTTGCTGTCGAGATTCAACTTCTCAAAAAGAATGGGTCCCAACTGCTTTGGCGACGACACATTAAACTCTTCGCCGGCAAGTTCAATAATTTCTTTTTCGAGCTGAATAATTTGTTCGCGTAAAACAACTGCGTAGGCGTTTAACTCGTCGGAGTTTAATTTTACTCCTGCTTTTTCCATGCTGGCAAGTACCGGTATAAGCGGCATTTCCATTGTTTCAAATAACTCACGTACTTCGGCTTTGTCCAGTTCCGGGTCAAGTGCATTTTTTAATTGAAGTGTAAGATCGGCATCTTCGCAGGCATAATCGCGTAACTTTTCAGTAGGAACCGATCGCATGGTTATTTGGTTTTTACCTTTCTTGCCAATCAGGTTTTCAGTCGGTACTTTTTCGTAATTTAAATATTGCAGACACAACAAATCCAAACCGTGTTTCATGTCGGGTTGAATTAAGTAATGCGCAATCATCGTATCATAAAGCGGCCCTTTTACAGGAATGTTATAATTGCTCAGAATTTCAATATCATATTTTAAGTTCTGACCAATTTTGATCACTTTTTCATCGGCAAAAATCTCACGAAATTCATTCATTATTTTTTGTGCTGCTTCGCGTTCTTTGGGCAAAGTCACACAGTAAGCTTCGTGCTCGCGAAACGCAAACGACATGCATACAATTTCTGCAATTTGCGTGTCCAGTCCGGTGGTTTCTGTATCAAAACAGAATTCTTTTTGAACCGATAATTCAGCACGTAAACTGGCTCGTTGCATTTCATTTTCAACCAGGTAATACTGATGTGGTACTGTTTCAATAGTTTCGGTTGATTTGGTTTCAGGTGCAGCAACTTCCGGTGTTCCAAATAGTGTGCCCTGCATGTTCATTTCCAGTTGTGGCGCTTCGGCTAAATTCAACCGCGAAATAAGTGTTCTGAATTCCAACTCCTCAAAAAGCTTTTTGAGTTCTTCCTTTTTAAGGTCTTCGCGGATCAGCTTCTCTTTGTCAAAATCAATCGGAACGTCTTGGATAATGGTTGCTAAAACGCGCGAAAGCCGCACTTGTTCTTGGTTTTCAATAAGGCGTTCTTTTTGTTTGCCTTTTAATTTATCTGTGTTTTTGTAAATGCCATCAATACTACCAAACTCTTCAATAAGTTTTTGTGCCGATTTTGGACCAACACCCGGACAACCCGGAATATTATCGGCCGAATCGCCCATCAAACCAAGTATGTCAATCACCTGTTCGGCGGTTTCAATGCCAAAGCTTTCCTGTACCTCGGGTAAACCCCACACTTCGGCATCGCCGCCGGCCTTGCCCGGTTTAAACATAAAAATATTGTCGGAAACCAGTTGTGCGTAATCTTTGTCAGGCGTCATCATGTAGGTAATAAAACCTTCTTTTTCGGCCTTTTTTGCCAGCGTGCCAATTACATCGTCGGCTTCAAATCCTGCTTTCTCGATGATCGGAATATTAAACGCTTCAATAATTTTCCGGATATACGGAATTGATTTGCGCAAATCCTCCGGCATTTCGTCGCGGTTGGCTTTGTAAGCCTCAAACATTTCGTGCCGGAAAGTAGGTGCCGATACATCAAATACTACTCCAATGTAATGCGGATTTTCTTTTTCTAATACCTGAATAATTGTATTGGTAACGCCCAGCATGGCTGAGGTATTTAGGCCTTTTGAATTAAAGCGTGGATTGCGGATAAATGCAAAATAGCTGCGGTATATTAAGGCGAAAGCATCTAAAAGAAAAAGTTTTTGCTGACCGGATTCAGACATATTCTTAGTTTTATTTGGTGTATTTATTATTCCGAAAGAGTTTTTTTTATCTGATTTACATTGTTTATTCGTTGTCAGAAGCAAACCACTCGGCGTACGATGTTGCTGTTTCGTACAGTCGTATGCTAAAAAGAGAAACGTTTGAAGGTAAAACTTGTTGAAGGATTTTGGCAAAATAAACAACCATATTTTCTGATGTGGGCTGAAAATCGAGAACAATTAAACGTTCTGTTGCTTTTTTAAAAGCTTCGATGTGTTCTGCCGGAAACAGCGAGTTAACAACCAGCGAATGGTCAAACTTGTTAACGATGTGTTTTTTTACCAGTTGTTTTAAATTCCCAAAATCAATGACCATTCCATCTTTTGGATGGCCAGGTTCATTTCGTATTTCTCCGAGTAAAGTAATCTCCAGGTTATAAGTGTGTCCATGAATATTTCTGCACAAACCGTCGTATTGGAACAAGGCATGCGCCATTTCAAAATGAAATTTCTTGGTTACTCTGATTATCGACATTTTAATGTTTCTTGAATGAGCAGGTGAAAGTACAGTTTTTTCGTCAACCAATTTTTAGGATTTGGTGAAAAATAAGCGCAACTTTTTTATTTAGATTTGCGTCTGAATTAAAAAGAGTGTGATGCGGGCTGCGTTTATTTTCAGTTTTGTGCTCCTGATCTTTCTTCTTTCGTGTAAAAAGGAAGATGACAATTCCATCAAATTTACAATGGGGAAAGAAGCGGAATTTCAACTCAATCAGGACTATACATCGAGCGATGGAAGTTTGAGGTTTACTTTGTCAGAAATAAACGATTCGCGATGCCCGACTGGTGCAATGTGTGTTTGGGCAGGCGAAGTAGCAGTTACAATTGAAATTACCAAGCCTGTTGCCGACACAATTATTCTCACATTACCCGATGATGTAAGTGCAACTTCGGGGAAGTACAATTTTAAATTGCTTGAGGTTTCCCCTTATCCCGACATTGTAACCCAGATTAAAATGGGAGATTATTTGGTTGAGTTAGTTATTTCAGTTGAAAATTAGAACCAAAGATGTTCAACGAGTATTTTTAACCCAATCGAAATCAATATAATACCACCCAGTATTAGCGATTGATGACTGCGTTTGGCTGAAATATTTTTACCGAATAACATACCCAGCATGGAAGCCACAAAAGTTACAAAACCAATTACCAGTACCGGAAAAAGAATAGGCATATCGAGAAAACCAAAACTTAAACCTACTACCAAAGCATCGATGCTGGTGGCAATTGAAAGACCAATTAACATGCTTAATTTAAAGGGATTAAAGTTGGTTAACGAGCCGTTCTCTTTTGTGCCTTCAACAATCATTTTTATACCAATAAACGACAAAAGGCCTAATGCGATCCAGTGATCGAGCGATGAAATAAGGTCCTTTACGGCTTCTCCAATAAACCACCCCAATACAGGAAACAAGGCTTGAAAAAAAGCCAGTGATCCGGCTACAACAGCCGCCTGACTGAATTTAATTTCGCGTTTCATTAATCCACACGAAACGGATACAGCAAATGAGTCGAAACTAAGACCAATGCCAATTAGGATATATGTTATCAGTTGAGTTAGTGTCATGCAATGGATGTAAAAATAAACATTTCGGTAAAATCAACAGGCTTTCAATTCGCGAATACCCATTTTTTTATGAAAAAAAATATACCATCCATTTGTTATAACTTTGATAGCTATTCGTCGATTATTACAGATGACCACAGAAGAGTTTAAAAATAAGGTAATTCCGTTTTCGCGAAAATTGTATCCGATGTTGTTTCGAATTCTTGGGAATGAGGAAGAAACACGGGATGCCTTGCAGGATTTAATGGTGAAGTTGTGGAATAAACGAAAGGAGCTGGATGAATGTACGAATCAATCGGCATACATAGTTACAATGGCACGAAATTACAGTTTCGATTTACTAAAAAAGAAACGACCTGAAAGGATTCAGGAAGCTGATCGCTACAAAATACTAAATCTTGAGGCCGATGAAGTAAGTCAGGAAACAAAAGAGAAATTTGAATGTGTACACCGTGCAATCTGTAATTTGCCCGAGAAATACAGAACAGTTCTTCAGTTACGCGATATTGATGGTTTTTCGTTTGAGGAGATAAAAGAAATAACCGGTGATGAAGTACCAAATATACGTGTGATATTATCAAGAGCGAGGCAGAAAGTGAAAGAGGAAGTTGAAAAAATTTACGACTATGACAAAACAAAACAGTTTGTTTGACAAATATTACAAAGGCGACACATCGCTGCAAGAAGAGCAGGAAGTAAGAGAGTTGGCGCGCAAGGATGCCGGTTATGGCATAGAGCAAACGATATTCGACTATTTTGAAAGAGAAGCTCGTGTGCCGGAAAATCTGGAAGAGGATCTTTTTAACGGGATTTTTTCAGCCGGGAAAGAAAAGAAAATACGTCGGATGAAAATGTATTCTTTTGTTTCGGCGGCAGCAGTAGTTCTTATTTTATTCACTGTTTTTCTGGATGTTAAAAAGAATAGAAGAACACAACTGGAAGACAATTTCTTTGTAATGGAGCAAGCTTTGTTTCAGATTTCAGAAAGTCTTCAGCCGCCGCAAGAGCAAGACGATATGCTGGTGTTGTGGGTTGATAATGATGTGGAGATTATTATAAATTAATAAATGAGAGATTGATTAAATGGGTGAATTAGGTTTTGAATATAAAAATGCGATTGTGAGTAGGAGAACTGCAGGCTCCGAAAATAGCAGGAATAAGTAATAGAAAAAAGTAAAAAATAAAATCATGAAGAAAATAATTTTAATGGTGTTGGTAATCGGAATTTCATTTCCTGTACTGGCACAGCAATCCGCAAATTTATTTGAGCAGCTTACCGAAAAGTATGCAGAGAAAGACGGGTTCAGTGCGAGTAGACTTACCAGCGATATGTTCGATTTGTATTTAAAAAAGAAGAATGTGGATGAGGCCTCTGATGTGGCGGCCGCACTTCGTAAACTCGACAATATCTTAGTGGTTTCTGAAAGTCACATTCAAAATTTTTCGTACAGAGACAGGTACGGTTCGGTTGACAGCAAAAGCAGTGGCGACACAAAGCCCGATAAAATGGAAAAAGACGGATCGGATTTGATGCATGCAGAGATTTTAAATTACTATAAAAGCAACAACTATACACTTTTTAAAACCGAAAAAAGGATGGGAGAAGATGTAAAGGTGTATTTAAAGAAAAGTGATACTGGAATTAAAGCGTTGGCTTTGATCACTAAATCGTCGATGGCTACTAACCTGGTGGAATTGCAGGGAGACATTGACCTGGCTACTGTTGCTTCGTTAAACAAGGCCATTAATTTGCGCGGATTGGAAAACCTTTATAAAATTGATAACAGTAGTTCGTACGCAGGTTTTCCGACTTCCGGTTATTTCGACATGTCAGAAGAACGAATAGCTGAGATTGAAGCCCGCGCCCGCGAAATGGCCGATCGGCATGCTGAACTGTCGGAAGAACAGCGGGAAAAAATTGAGCAGCAGGCACAATTTCAGGCACAAAAGCAACTGGAAATGGCCGAGAAATATCGCGAAATGGCTGAGAAATATGGCCGCCAGCCCATCTTTTTAAGTACACCCGGCGATACCAACACTGTATATTATATAAACGGGAAAAAGGTAAAGGCAGAGGACATGAAAAAGACCTTAAAAACAGAAGAAATCGAGAAGGTTGTAAAGACGGAAGACGAAAAGGAAGGAAAAACAATTATTAAAATTACCACAAAATAAACTGTGCTTAAACTAAAATAGAAAGGGGCAGATTCAAACGAATCTGCCCCTTTCTTATGCTTTTGTTTTTTATTATTCCATAAAAGTAGAGTAGGTTATCTTGAGTTGAATACCACTTCCTTTAAGCGGACTTTCCAAAACAACCCGGTTTGCGTAATAAGATCTTCTTCCTGTAGATAGATAAAATCCATTGTTGCCAACATCACCATTAATAATCCGTTGTAAATGCTGCGTAATATTAAAACGGTAAACATAACCGTCATACATATATCCTCCGTAAAAGCCCGGATTAAAGAAATAGTCAGTTGGAAGTCTTTCTTCTCCTTCGTCGTCGATAAATGTCAACAGAAGCTGTGGCGGCGGTGCATACAAATCTTTGTCGGAGACAACTGTATCTACCTGGAAAATTATTTCAGCACGGTTAATGGCGTATTTTATGGTATCTGTTCCACGTATTATTACAGAGTCGCGCCATGTTTCCAAACCGTCAATCAAAATTTTCGATTTTAAACCACCTGTTGGCTGAACATAAATGTTTTGATCCTGAATAACTTCCTGGTCAATATTTTCAATAAAAGGTGTTCCTGTATAGTCGTGTTCAATACTGTTTACTCGTGCACTGTTTGGCGTTATTATAAAGGCCCTCGATAGCGTATCTGGCTCCTGCTCAGGATCTAATTCTTTCGCAATATTTTCGTCGTTATTGTAGTAAAGGACCAATGCCGATCCCTGGAACGAACTGCTTGACGATGCATCCAGCGTTAACAGACTACCCTCCTGGCCGGAGATTGTTTCTGATTCAACATACAATCCTTTAAAATATTCAAGAAAGGCATCGTTAGTGATCATGTCCATCGAATCAGCACCAATTAACTTTTGTCCGAGTGCAATATCAAGAGGTATACTAATAAGCTGGTACATGGTATCTTGTGAGGCCGAATCAAGTTCAACCTTTGGGGTGTAATTGATTTCTCCCAATAATTGATCGTACGACATCGATTTTAAATCAATATCCTGAGTGTAATCAATATCCGGATCAAGCGAAGACTCCAATTCGTACACTTTCAGGTTTTGAGCCGTAAGCGTGTCGCCATAAACCGAACGATAATATAAATACAGTTTCACTGAATCGGCTACTGCATTTGTTCCGTACTGCGGAAACGAACTAAGTCTGAATTGAGCTGCAAAATTGATGTGTGTACTTCCAAAGTCCGGATCGTTGAAGCTTCCAAGCATACTTGTTCCACCACTACTTATTAATCCTGTTTCTGAAAATGTAAATGCCGAAATGTCGTCTTTAACCACAACGCTTTTTACGTTTATCAGATCCTCACTTGGTAAGATTTCGAATCCAAGATCATTGCTGTCGTTACAAGCAGCAAAAATAACGGCTAAGAACAAAATACCTGCAAAAACATGCAAAGTTTGCTTTATATTGTTTTTCACTAATCTTCTGATTTTTAAATTCATTTCTCTCTTTCTGTTTTCTCAAAAAATTTACACAAACGTATGAAAAAACAACGAGAGCATTTCTGAATTCATTGTATAATTGAATTTTTTAAAATAAATTTTGATCTTTTAACAAAGCCTGATGCTATACTTTGTCGTAAAATTCGTTGTAAGCATCAATGTATGTTTCTTTTGGCTGGTAGTCTAAAAATAATTTGCCGGTTTCTTTAATGTAGTCTTTCACCCCAGTGTTAATATTTTCAGTTCCCTGAATCACTGCATCCGAATAATTGATTGCAAGTTTGTTAACATTCACGTAGTTAGGGTCTTCAATAAGATCCACATCCTCTTTTGTAATGCCCTCAAGCAAAAGCTTTTCGTTAAATTTAGGATCCAATGTGTTTTTAAAGTCGTCGTCGTAAGCTGAATAAACAACTTTTGAGTTTGCAAACAACGGATCGTTGTAATAGTATTTTTTTATGTAAAGCGGAACAAGTGATGTTAACCAGCCGTGGCAGTGGATAATATCCGGAGCCCAGCGAAGTTTAATAACAGTCTCAAGAACACCTCGGGCAAAAAATACGGCACGTTCGTCATTGTCTTCAAACTCCTTGCCTGCGGCATCGTTTAAAACAAACTTGCGTTGAAAATAGTCTTCATTATCGATAAAATAAACCTGCATACGAGCCGCCTGAATAGACGCTACTTTTATGATAAGCGGGTGGTCAGTATCGTTAATTACCAGGTTCATACCCGACAAACGAATTACTTCATGCAATTGGTTACGTCTCTCATTTACACAGCCATAGCGAGGCATAAATGTTCTAATCTCTCTACCTCTTTCCTGAACGCCCTGAGGTAAGTAACGGGCAATTTCTGACATTTCACTTTCAGGTAAATACGGGGTGATTTCTTGTGAAATATAAAGGATTCTTTTCTTTTCCATGAACCAAATCTGCAGTTAAAAACAGTGTGCAAAAGTAATAAAAATAAACGGAAATTCAAGTTAAGTTCGTTAGGTTCAGTTACTATAGTCGTTTTTTTCGATGTTTTAACAATTTTATTTAGTTACTTTGCAGCCGCAAAAAAAGGGGTATGATTCTGGTAAAAACAATTAACGAATTACAGCACGAACTCAGTAAGCTTGGTGCAACCGATTCGCTTGGCTTTGTGCCAACTATGGGAGCTTTGCACCGTGGACATCTGTCGCTGGTAGAGCAATCGGTGGCAAATAATACGCATACTGTAGTAAGTGTTTTTGTGAATCCTACACAGTTTAACGACCCAAAAGATTTGGAACGTTATCCACGTACATTGGAAAATGATTTGAAACTGCTGGAACCAAGTGCTTGCAATATTGTTTTTGCACCCAGTACCGGGGAAGTTTACCCCGAACCCGATTTACGTAAATTTAACTTTGGAAAGTTAGAAGAAGTGATGGAAGGGGCACATCGTCCGGGGCACTTTAATGGTGTGGCACAGGTAGTTAGTAAGCTTTTTGCAATGGTAAATCCCGATAAAGCGTACTTCGGATTAAAGGATTTTCAGCAACTTGCAATCATTAAAAATATGGTAAAACAATTACAACTTCGGGTTGAAATTGTACCTTGCGCCATTATTCGCGAAGAAAGTGGTTTAGCCATGAGCTCGCGAAATGAATTATTGACAGCAGAACAACGTGAAAATGCTAAAATAATTTCGGAGACCTTATTTAAGGCCAAAGAACTTATGGGGCAGAAATCCGTAGAAGAACTAGTAAAATGGGTGCTTGAAACGATCAACAAAAACCCGTTTTTAAATGTTGAGTATTTTGAAATAGTGGACGATGAGCAATTGCAAGCCATTAAAAGCTGGGATGAAAAAAACACCAAAGTTGCTTGTGTTGCTGCGTTTTGTGGAAAGATTAGATTAATTGACAATATTGTTTTGAACTGAAAAGAGCAAAGTCATGCAAATTGAAGTTTGTAAATCGAAAATACATAAGGTAACTGTTACCGAAGCTAACCTGCAATATGTGGGGAGCATTACAATTGATGAGGATTTGATGGATGCCGCGAACCTGATTGAAAACGAAAAGGTACAAGTGGTTAATATTAATAATGGCGAACGTTTGGAAACATACGTTATTCGTGGCGAGCGTGGTTCGGGCACAATTTGCCTGAATGGACCTGCTGCCCGGAAAGTGGCTGTTGGCGACGTGGTAATTATTATCTCGTATGCCTTAATGGATTTTGAAGAGGCAAAGACGTTTAAGCCAAGCCTTATTTTCCCCGATATTGAGACAAACAGTATCGTTTAAATCGAAAAGTGGATATAAAGAGATAGTACCTCGTGGTTTTTCAGCCACGAGGTTTTTTATTTTATGATCGTAAAATTTATTGGATAAGATATTCTTCAGACGAGTTGAGAGGTTTCAGTTTGGAGCTTAATTTACCTCTATTTTTGTGTGTAAACGAATATCGTCAGATGCAGCGCCAATCATTAATTGAAAACTACCCGGTTCAAGAACCTGTTCCAGTTTTTGGTTTACAATTGATAAATCGTCCCGGGTTAGTGTAAATCGTATTGTAGTTTCTTCCTGTTTTTTCAGGTAAAACCGTTTAAAATGTTTTAGCTGTTTCATGGCTTGCACCATCGAAGCAAATTCATCTCTAATATACAACTGGGCTACTTCTTCGCCATCGTAGTTTCCGGTGTTTTTTACCAGAAACGAAATTTCAAACTGATTGTTGGCCTGTTTTTTAACCTGCAAATTTTTATACTCGAATGTGGTGTAACTAAGTCCGTATCCAAACGTGTAAAGTGGCGTTGCTTCCATTTCAACATAAGCGTGTGCATTCGGATTTTTCTTGTTGTAGTAAACAGGTACCTGTCCAACGTTTCGGGGTATAGAAACCGGCTGTCGGCCAGCCGGATTGTAATCTCCAAATAAAACATCTGCTATCGCATTTCCCCCTTCCTGTCCCGGGTACCAGGCGTTAATCAATGCATCTGCATTTTGTGCCGCCCAATTCATATTTAAAGGTCGTCCTTCAACGTAAACCACAATTAAAGGTTTGCCGGTAGCTTTTACCGCTTTTAATAAATTCATTTGGTAACCCAGTAATTCCAGAGTAGCCCGGTCAAATCCTTCGCCACATTCCATATCGCTAACAGTGTTCGACGAAGCAATTGCTGCTCCTGTGTCCTGGTAGCTGGTTTTAAAGTCGCGGGCACTCGATCCTCCAACGGCAATAATCACCGCATCGGCATTTTGGGCGGCTTCAACCGCTTCTGAAATATTTTGCCAGCTGGTATCTCTGATCGAACATCCTTTTACGTAACTTACATTTTCCTTTCCAATTTTTGATATTACACCCTCCAAAATGGTAATTACATTGCTGTCTTCCTGCGGTGCTGTATAATCGCCAAGCATATTGTAACGGTTGTGGGCGTTGGGGCCAATTACCGCAATTTTGCCCATCTTTTTGTTTAGCGGAAGAGTGTTGCTGGTATTTTTCAGCAGAACAACAGCTTGTTGAGCTGCCTTTCGTGCAACAGCTATGTTGGCTTGTGTTCGTACATTCTGTTTTGCTTTTTGAGTATCAACATATGGATTTTCAAAAAGCCCCATCTCAAACTTCAAACGAAGTACCCGGTATGCAGCAGAATCAACTAACTCTTCTTTTATTCGTGAGTCTTTCACTGCTTCAATCAATTTTATGTAAGCATCGCCACCCAAATCAACATCAACACCTGCTGTTAAAGCTTGCATAGCCGCATCCTGAATGGTTGGAGCTACATAATGACTGCCATGAATTCCTTCGATACTATACAAATCGGATACCGAAAATCCGGAAAAATGCCAATCTTTTTGTAAAATGTCGCGGTATAAATAAGAGTTTGCAGTGCATGGAATACCGTCAATCGAATTATACGAGGTCATTACCGACAAAGCACCTGCACTAATTGCAGCTTTAAACGGAGGGAGGAAGCTTTGATGAATCTCGTGAATTCCGACCGATGAAGCATTTCCGTTTTGACCGCTAATTGGAACTCCATAGGCGATAAAATGTTTTAATGTAGAAATTGCACTGCTCTCATTTGACAGGTCACCGGCACCTTGGCCTTTTACAATGGCAGCTCCCAGTTTTGCAGTTAATACCGGATCTTCGCCATAAGTTTCTTCAACTCTCGACCAACGTGGATCGCGCGCCAAATCAAGTACAGGACCGTATGCAATGTGAGCTCCCTGTAAACGAATTTCACTGGCCATTACTGCTCCAACTTCGGTTAAAAGTTCTTCCGACCAGCTCGATGCCAATCCAATTCCGGTAGGAAAAACAGTTGTCCCGATGGCCATGTGACCATGTGGACTTTCTTCTGCCAGAAATAGAGGAATTCCCAAACGGGTGTTTTCAATTATATAACGCTGAAATGCATTTCCCGCTTTTGCCGCCAATTCCGGGTTCAAGCCATTTTCGAGTGTTTTTTGTGTCCATGGATCAGCGCGGTAAGCTGCCCAAAGCATACCGATGTGTTGTTCTTTCAAAGTTGTTTTAAATTTCTCCGAACAATGTACTTCATCGCCGTTTCGTTCGTACATTTCCCAGCCAAGCGGACAGAGCAGCTGGCCCACTTTTTCTTCCAGTGTCATTCTGGAAAGTAAATCCTGAGTTCGTTCATCGGCACTCAGCTTGGGATTTTTATAGGATTGAGCCTGAACTGCAAAAGAGGCAGTTAGTAAAACAAAAAGAATAAGGTGTATAGTACGAAGCCTTTTCATAAAATCTGAATTGTATAATTTTCGTCAAAGATGGGAAGATATTCTTAAAAAATTTAAAAAGTGATTTTGTTTGTATTGATTCTACATGTTTTGTTAAAACACAAAATTTAGTTCCTCTATGATTCCAATAATTTTATATTTAATTTTGAACGCATATGAATTTTAAGACAAAATCAAAAATATTCACCAATTTCGAATCGCTTCAGCCTTTGCTAACCATTTGGAAAGGAAGTAATAACACCATTGTTTTTACCAATGGTTGTTTCGATATTATTCACAACGGGCATGTTGATTCGCTGCAGAAGTCGGCGGCTTTTGGAACCCGCTTGATTGTGGGATTAAATTCCGATGAGTCGGTGCGGATTTTAAAAGGCGAAAATCGCCCGATTATGGATGAACAAGCGCGTGCGGAAGTATTGGCCGCTTTTGAGTGTGTTGATGCAGTGCTGATTTTTAGTGAAGAAACACCGGCAGAAGTAATCGCCAAAATAATTCCTGATGTGCTGGTAAAAGGTGCGCAGTACGAAATTCACGAAATTGCCGGGCACGATACCGTTTTAAACAATGGAGGTAAAGTGGAAACCTTGGATTTGGTAGAGGGAATTTCTACCAGCGAAATAATTCAGCGAATTAAAAAACTATAAACTCTCAGCGACTTCTTCGTTTTCTCTGAGGTAAAAAACCCTTAGAGAATATTGAGAATATCGCAAAGCAACACAGAGAAATATGGCAAAAACCAAAAGCATATACACCTGTCAAAATTGCGGGGCACAATCACCCAAATGGATGGGGAAATGTTCGACTTGCAACGAGTGGAACACCTATGTGGAAGAGATTGTAGAAAAGAAACAAAGCACCGGGAAATTGGCGGTACAAATTTCGGGGAATCAGCCATTAACACTCGATAAAATTGAAATGGTTAATACCCAGCGAATTTCGGTGGGCATTGAAGAATTTAACCGGGTTTTAGGAGGCGGAATTGTTCCCGGATCGCTGATTCTTTTGGGAGGCGACCCGGGTATTGGAAAATCTACTCTGGCTTTGCAACTTGCCTTGGGTTTGCCTAGTAAAAACATTCTGTACATTTCGGGAGAGGAGAGTTTACAGCAAATAAAATTGCGGGCCGAGCGCCTGAGTAATTCAATTAGTAACTGCCTTTTTTTAAGCGAAACATCGCTTGAGCACATTATTGCGCATACCGAGCAGGTAAAACCCGAGTTGCTGATTCTCGATTCCATTCAAACCATTTCAACTGAATTAATCGAGTCGTCGCCGGGTTCGGTGGGGCAGGTGCGCGAGTGTACTTCGGCTATTTTAAAGTTTGCAAAAAAGAACAATGTGGCCGTAATTTTAATCGGGCACATTACAAAAGACGGCAATCTGGCAGGCCCCAAAGTGCTGGAGCACATGGTTGACACCGTTCTTCAGTTTGAAGGCGACACAAATTATATGTATCGGATTTTGCGCTCGAACAAAAACCGCTTTGGCTCTACCAACGAATTGGGGATTTTTGAAATGCGGAGTGATGGTTTGCGCGAAATTACCAATCCATCGGAACAATTAATTTCGAAAGTGAGCGACGATGTTAGCGGAACCGCCATTGCAGCCACTGTTGAAGGGGTTCGACCCTTTCTGATTGAGATTCAGGCCCTGGTAAGTTCGGCGGCTTACGGCACACCGCAGCGTTCGTCCACCGGATTTGATTTGCGCCGCTTAAATATGTTACTGGCAGTGTTGGAAAAGCGCGCAGGATTTAAATTGATCGCAAAAGATGTTTTTTTAAACATTGCAGGCGGATTAAAAATCAGTGATCCGGCTACCGATCTGGCAGTAATTTGTTCCATTCTTTCGTCGAACATTGATATTGCCATAAACCACAAAATTTGTTTTGCGGGTGAGGTTGGTTTAACAGGCGAAATTCGTGCAGTTGGCCGCATTGAACAACGTATTGCTGAAGCGGCAAAACTTGGTTTTAAGCGTATTTATGTTCCTTCGTTAAACAAAGGATTCGATGTTAAAAAATTCAATATCGAAATTGTAAAAGTAAGTCGTGTGGAAGAGGTGTTTAAAACCATTTTTGCCTAAGTCAGTTGGTAAGTTAATCGACTCTGCTATTTGAATTCGTGTATCTATTGAATTCGAAAAGCGGTTCAGGAGGACGGTTTTTATAATTTAAGTGAATTACTTTTGACGGAATAATATTTTTTAACTCCCTTTTTTTGAATTCTGCCACAACTATTTATAATTTGGCACCCGAAAATTATGAAGAAGCTACAAATACTACTTTTATTTCTGCTTTTCGCGATTGTGTCGTGCGAAGATGAAATTGTTCAAAAACCCGAAAATCTGATTAACGAGAAGCAGATGATCGATATGATGGTGGATGTTCATTTGGGAAAAGCTACCTATAATAAGTTCCGCTACGATTCCATCATGTTTAATAATTCATCGGTTAATTTCTATTATTCTGTGCTGGAAAAATACAACGTTCCTGATTCGGTATTTGAAAAATCGTTTGTTTATTACGCGAGCAAACCCAAAAATTTTGAAAAAATGTATCGGAAAGTAATGAATAAATTGAGCCAGATGGAACAGGAATATTCCGGGCGAAAGGAAGAATTATTGCAATTCGACGAGAATGAAGAAATACGGGAGTAGTGAGAAAAATTGCAGCCACATACATTTTCCCTCTCTGTGGATCACCTGTTAAAAATGGAATTTTAGTTTGCGATGATGACGGCATTGTTGTCGAAATAATAAACCGGGGAGAATCGTTTCGCGAAGAGGCAGGAGTTGAATTTTACAGCGGTATTCTGGTGCCCGGATTTATTGGAATAAGTTCAGGCTTGCAAAATCACAATAAAACTACAAATCGAAAATATTGGGCCAACGGATTCGCGGTACTAGCCAACATCGAAAAAAATACCTCTGTTGTTTGCGAAAGAAATGAGTTTAAGGAGCAACCCTTGATTCGTCCGGTTGAAAGTGGAAAAGATTCATCCTCAGTTAATTCAGTGTATTTTAAATCGCTTTCAGAAGCTGCAGAAACAGGCTCGTTGCTAAATTATTGTATTCAATTGCAAGAAGTAGAGTATTTAGAAATTACTGAGATACTAAAAAAAGTTAGCTTGAATGTTTCAGAATTATTAGGTCTTGATAATAAATACGGAAGTTTTGAATCCGGGAAACAGCCGGGAGTTAACCTTATTTCAGGAATTGATTTTAAACACATGAAACTCACTGTAAATACAAAAGTGAAGCGTTTACTGTAAGCCCGAATCTTCCCCAAAAATATTTAATTAAATTTGCACCGGTTTTTAACAAAGCGTATGAAAATTGGTGACATTAATTTAGAAGGAGTTCCCCTGTTTTTAGCACCCATGGAAGATGTAACGTATAAATCGTTCCGGTGGATGTGCAAAAAATTTGGCGCAGACGTGATGTACACCGAATTCATATCATCGGAGGCGCTGGTGCGCGACATCGAAAAAACCAAAATAAAGATGCACCTGTTCGAATTCGATCGACCGGTGGCCATTCAAATTTACGGACACAATATAGATTCGATGGTGCGTGCTGCACAGGTAGCAGAAGAGTTCCAACCCGATTTTCTGGATATAAATTTTGGCTGTCCCATGAAAAAAATCGTTCGTCATGGAGCCGGTTCAGCCATTTTAAAAGATCTGCCAAAAATGCAGCAAATGGCTGCGGAAATTGTAAAAGCGGTGAAAATTCCGGTTACTGCAAAAACACGTTTGGGTTGGACTGAATCTGATAAACCAATTGCTGAAGCAGCAGAACGATTGCAGGACGCCGGTATTCAGGCATTGGCAATACATGGGCGAACACGCGAACAATTGTACACCGGTGTTGCCGACTGGACTTTAATCGGCGAGGTGAAGAATAATCCGAAAATACACATTCCGATTATTGGTAATGGCGACATTAATAGTGGTAAAAAAGCCAAACAATTATTAGACGAAACCGGAGTTGACGCCTTAATGATCGGGCGTGGTGCCATTGGACGGCCCTGGCTGTTTCGAGAGGTAAAACATTATTTGGCAACTGGAAACGAATTGCCGCAGCCAAGTGTTTCAGAAGTGGTAGAAACTTTAAAAGAACAGATGCGCTTAAATCTGGAATGGCGCGATAACGAGCGTTCGGGAATTTTAATGATGCGCAGACATTTCGCAAAATATTTTCCCGGGTTACCCAATTTCAGAGAGCTGAAAATTAAATTGCTCCGTGCTGAAACAAATGCTGAGGTTCACACGATTTTAGAAAAAATTGTGGAAGAGTATGGCAGTTTTCAACTCGATTTTTCAACTGCAAGTTTAAAATAAAAACAAAACGGGTTTATGCTGAAATATTGGCAGCATTGTTTCTGAACCACAAACTATTGGTTACTTTTAATTGTTAAGGGGTATAGAAGTTTATTATGGAAGGGAAATACTCAAAATACTTTTCGGAAAAATCGCTTTGGGAGAAAATTAAAAAATTCTCGAAAGAAGCCGGTGAGAAGGTAATTTACGCGGTGTTGATTTTGTTTTATACCATGCAGGATAAAAACGTGAGTGTTAAAGCAAAAATGGGAATAGCCGCGGCATTGGGGTATTTTATACTACCAACAGACGCAATTTTCGACTTAACTCCTATAATCGGGTTCTCCGATGACTTGGGTGTACTTTTGTTCGCCCTATCTCAAATATCTCAAAATATTACTGCCGAAGTAAAGGCAAAAGCGCGCGTAAAACTGCACGACTGGTTTGGTAAAGTTGATTTGGATCAACTTGATGAGATCGAAAAAACTGTACTTTAAGGTTTTTTAACTGCTTGGTTAATAGCGGTTAAAAAGAAATTCCGGATAATCTTTGGCATGTCCTTTGTAATTATATACATAATTGCATATGTAGCAAATAAGAAATTGAATTTGAATAGGACGAGGATTGATTTTTATTAGCGAGGGACGCTAAATGGTTTTTGTTTTTTGTTTTTATTGTGAAGGTTCCATCCTTCGAATTGTTAGCTTTAATAGCTCCGCACACGCGGAGCTATTTCTTTATACGGTTATTAACGATGCACAACAACATTAAATTGTAGCACGAAACTCAACACATTAATTACTGGCACCCTGCGATTCAAATGCGAACAAAATTTTACTTTGAATAAATTTTGAATACTTTAGCGTCTTTTCAAAATGTGTATGCTTGAACTTGATTTTACAATTCTTCAGTGGATTTTATTAGCCGTTTGTGCAATTCTTGTGGGTATGTCAAAAGTTGGTGTGCCGGGCGTTTCTATGCTTGTTGTACCGGCACTGGCAATCATATTTGGCGGAAAAGCTTCCACCGGTATTTTACTTCCGATGCTAATGATGGCCGATATTTTTGGAGTGAGTTATTACCACCGTCATGCCGAGTGGAAATATTTGTGGAAATTATTACCCTGGGCATTTGTTGGTATTGGAATTGCACTTTGGGTTGGTGAGGTTGTAAACGACAATTGGTTTAAAAATATTATTGCAATTTTGGTTTTTTTATGCATTGGATTGATGCTTTGGAAGGATCGTAAAAAGGATCAAAACCTTTTCCCCGATAGCTGGTGGTTTGCCGCATCGATGGGCGTTTTAGGAGGTTTTGCAACAATGATAGGAAATGTGGCAGGTCCTATTTTTGCCATTTATTTATTGGCGATGCATTTGCCTAAAAATAGCTTTATTGGAACCGGTGCATGGTTTTTTCTGATCGTAAACTTCTTTAAATTTCCGTTGCATATTTTTATTTGGAAAACAATTAGCTGGCAAACGTTAACGCTTGACATAATGTTACTTCCTGCAATTGCCATTGGTGCTTTCCTTGGAATCCGGCTTGTGAAACAAATTTCGGATGGATTGTATCGTACGGCAGTTATTGTTGTAACTGCTATTTCAGCATTTTTACTTTTAATCTGATGGAACAATTAAAACAATTTTTCGCCGACAAAAAAGTGGAGTCAATTCTTGATGTTGGCACCGGAACAGGCGATTTTATAGCCGTTTTAAAAGAGGTGGTACCGGGTGCTTCTCTAACGGGTGTCGATCCGAACAAGGAATCGCTGCTGGAAGCTACTCAAACTTTTCCGGATGTAAAGTTCAAGGAAATGTATGGCGAAAAACTTGACTTCGCAGATAATACGTTTGATGTGACTTCCATTTCAATGGCATTGCATCATTTGCCCGATATTTCGAAAACGCTGGGTGAAATGAAACGGATTGTAAAACCAGGCGGCTGGATCATTGTTAACGAACTTTTTAGTGACAATTTAAACTCCGCTCAGGAAGTTCACAAAGCCATGCATCATTTCAGAAGTAAAATAGACCGTTTAAATGGTGTGTCGCACAACGAAACATTTGAAAAAAGTCAGATTCTTCAATTTGTTGAAGATGCCGGATTTGAGATTCGTTTGCATTTTGAAAACAGAAAAGCTGCAAAACAACTTAGTGCCGAAGATATTCAGGAGCGTAGTAACAAACTCACTGAAATGCTTGAACAGGTGAATCACAAACCTGAATACCTCGATTTGAAAAAGGAGGCAGAACAGATTACTGCTGCGTTAAAAATACATGGTTTCGAAATGGCAACACGGCTTGTAATTGTGGCTGCCGTTAACAAAACTCAGCTTTCTTAAAGCCTGTTATTTACAATGTTATTGTAGATAGAACCAAACTGAATTCGCACTCCAAAATTTGTTCCCAATTCAAAAGTTGATGGCAGTTGTACTTTATTCAGAAGTACGTCTTCCAAAGATATTTCACCTTTGGGTAAGTAAATCTGGTCGTGTACATTTTCAAATCGAAATCCAAAACGCAAAGATAAACCGCGTACAATGCGAACTGACAGATCGGTATTGAAGGTGATACGGTTTTTACTCCAGTCGTGCATATAGTTCGATGCGTTTAGTCCGGCTTGAACTTCTCCCCATGTTTGAACAATTTGTAAGTCTAAGCGAATATTTTGTTCCCACAAACTTTCATCAAGCTTGTCGTATATGGTTTCCTCGTAATATTTTTTCCACTCGGGGCCAATATAATATGCAATTGTAAAAACTTTTCTGTCGGAAATATCCCATGGGAAAATGTTGTACTCAATGGCCGGTTTTAGCGACATCGAATATTTAATATTGCTGTAGTTGCTGTTGTTGTACCCTCCAAACAGACCGGTTGACCAACGCGACGAAAGACTTTTAACAACACTGGAAGATACATAACTGGAAGTATTGTTCGAGGTATATTCTTCTCCTTCGTTGGTATAATTTTTTGTATTTACCGAGCGCCGGGCACTGTTCCTGTATCTCCACTCTTCAGTAACTTTATCGGCACGGGCATTAAAATAGTAATTGTAAATTTCCCTGCTTTCTTCAAGGTTCATACTTCCGCTTACATCTCCACGAAATGTCCAGCTGTTCCAGGGATCGTCAATCGGAGTTGTTTCAATTTTCTGATCTTTTGACTGATAACGCAGAGCCAGACGATTTGATGCTTCAGTTTGATTCACGTAAGGCATTAATCCCAATGCAAGTGCATCTTTTATTTTTTTGCGTTGTTCTTCGTACGTGTCACTCGACGATGTGGTAGCAGTAATTGTAAAATCTCCAAAATTTTCGAATGTTTTATTGTTGTACATCAATGAGTAAACATGACCACCTGAACCGCTAACCTGGCTGTTGATTATAATATGAACATCAGCCACTGCCGGATCGTTTACAAAGTCGACATAACGCATATTTTTGAGCAAATAATCCATATCAAGTCGAATACCCTCAATGTATATTTTTAGTTTGGTAGCTCGTTTATCGTATGAAATAG
Source organism: uncultured Draconibacterium sp. (assembly GCF_963675585.1). Classification (NCBI taxonomy): domain Bacteria; kingdom Pseudomonadati; phylum Bacteroidota; class Bacteroidia; order Marinilabiliales; family Prolixibacteraceae; genus Draconibacterium; species uncultured Draconibacterium sp. The sequence continues at coordinate 3,819,235 of NZ_OY776414.1, read as the reverse complement.
AACCCGGAAATCGAACTTTTGCATCTTTCATTTCGTCGGCAGCAAAAGCAGTCGATATGGCAAAAAGTAGTATTGCCATAGTAACTTGTATAAATCTTAAAGTCATAGTAATCTAAAGAATATTAGGTATTCGCAAACAGTTGGTTTAATAAAAAGTGCTTTCTAAATCGAAAACCATGCTAATTTAACTTTTCAAAGTCAATTAATTACTCTAATAACCATTTTTTTGCTTCACGTTAACATCTTGTTAGGAGTTTCATTTTTGCGAGTCCGATCAATTAACGAAAAACATGTATTTTTAATCCATAATTGGAAATTTGAACGATGGGCAGACGTGAAAAAAAAGCAAGAAGCAAAGGTTCGGTAGGTAATAACCGTAAAACAGGTGAAGATTTTCTTAGCCTGAATATTCAAAAGGAAGGCGTTTTTGAAACCGATTCAGGATTACAGTGCCTGATTGTTGAAGAAAAACAAGGTGCAAAACCGGCAATGTTCGATACCGTACTTATTCACCAGCGGGCATTATTACTCGATGGCAAAATTTTGGAAGATACATACCGTCAGAACCGCCCTGATGAAGTAAAAATTGAAGAATTGATTGAAGGACTGCAGGAAGGACTTCAAATGATGAGTGTTGGTAGTCGTTATAAATTTTGGGTTCCGGCTGATTTGGCTTGGGGGAAAAAGGGAACCGGGAATAAAATACCACCCAATGCAGTTCTGAGTTTTGATATAAGGTTGGTAGAGATTTTATAAGCTGTTTTTTAAAAGCTAGCGATTGTGCTCTTGTAGTTTTTTGTCCATAAAAGTGCCGGAAAATAATAAGCCTCCGATTATTCCCATAAAAATGTACAGAACCTGTTCTCCCATATTTCCCGATGCATTGTTTTGATGCAGAAAAACCGTACTCAATCCGATGAATGCTTTACTTCCCGGAACCAACATGATGATACCCGGAACCAGATAAACAAGACGCGGAGTTCGGGTGAGTTTGCTAAATAACTTACTCACTGCAACTGTGGCAAGTGTTCCCATAAAAATACTAACCAGAATCCCTGTAAAATCAAACACTGTAGTGGTTAAAAAACTTATAAAACCTACCACCACACACAGAAATATATCTTTGTGACGAACCTTAAAGACAGGCGTTAAACTTAAGGCCAATACAATAATGGCGAGTAGGTGTACAGAGTTAGGAATGTCGTTAATTATTCTTTGTGGTTCTAATTCAACAAACAGGGGTAATATTGCAAGCCCCAAAACAACTCCAAAAAATTGTTTAAATAGCGAAACCAGTGAATCGAATAATTTGGCCGTACCTGAAACTAGGTTTCTGGCTGTAATTTCTTCCAGGGCTGTTGTAATCGAAAGGCCAGGAATAAATACAATAATGGAAGCCAGAATTGTCATCGAAATATTAATCTGATGGAAAAACAAGGAAAGTAAGCCCGTAAGAACAGTTGCTACAAAAGCAACCAGTGATTCCAGCGTACTTCGGATATAGACTGAATGTTTCGACCAAAGTGTGAGCAAATACACTATACCTCCAATAAAGGAGGCCGCAATGGCTGAAGACCAGCTTGTATCGAGTATGATACTAAAAGCTCCCGCCGAAGTCATAAAAGCTATGAATTCGGTTAGCTTTCCATATTCGAAAGGTAACGTTTTTAGTCGCTCAATTTCTGTTTTTGCTTCATCAAAATCAATGGTATTTGAAATCAGGTTGTTTGTTATTTCAACAATACGCGATAAGGCTCCCAGATTAAGTTCTCCGGGTCGAACGCTCTCAACATGACTGTAGGTTTGCTCATCCTCTTCGTAAAATAACGTGAGTTCGATATAAAAATGCAATAAAATATTTTAAAAAAAACAAGGTTTTGATTATATTTAATTATCTGACTATTAAATATATAACAAACAAAACCTTGTTTTAATATGAACTCTAAAATTACCGAAATTTTCTATTTAATTGACGAATTTTGCAAAGAATTTGAGAAGGTTAAGGAGGGACATGTCCTGGTTGAAGAATCTTCTAAAAAGCGAAGAAACCGTAAATTCGTTATGTCCGACAGCGAAGTGATTACCATTATGGTGTTGTTTCACCTAAAGAATTACAGGTGTTTGAAGCATTTTTATGTGCATTATGTGCAAAAACACATGCAATCCGACTTCCCAAAAACGGTATCATACAACCGTTTTGTCGAGCTTCAGCAGAAATCATTGATGCCCATGGCAGTATTCCTGCAACTATGTTGCCTTGGCAAATGTACTGGTGTTTCGTTTATAGATTCCACCCCCATTAGAGTGTGCCATATCAGACGAGAGTTTCAACACAAAACTTTTAAAGGACTGGCTACTAAAGGGCAATGTTCGATGGGATGGTTTTTTGGGTTCAAACTCCACATCGTCATCAACGACAAAGGAGAAATCCTCGACTTCCTTTTCACCCAAGCCAATGTTGATGACAGGGAGCCGTTGAAAAACAAAAATTTCCATGACAAAATATTCGGGAAACTTATTGGTGATAAAGGTTATATCTCAAAAACATTGTTCGACGAACTTTTTATCGACGGTATTCACCTGATTACCAAAATCCGCAAAAACATGAAAAACTCGTTGATGCTGACACAAGATAAAATATTGTTGCGAAAAAGGGCTTTGATTGAGACAGTTAACGACGAATTAAAAATTATGTGCCAGATAGAACACACAAGACACCGAAGCTTTGGGAACTTTCTTACAAACTTGCTAGCAGGTCTGATTGCTTATTCGCACTTTCCTAAAAAGCCTACTTTAAATCTCGATGAAATTATTGAAAATAACCAAATTTGCAACTTGCATTAAATCGAACTCACGTTAAAATACGTAATTAATCCAGGTAGGCGAATCCATAAAACTTGCCTTAATCTCCTTTTTGTCAGCAACTTCGCTTAAATACATTTCCGATTTGTAGGAAGGTACACCATAGTAGTGTAAGGCCTTGCCCAACTGTACAATAAATTTGTATTTCTTTGGTACTTGCATCGCTTGTTTTGTTGAGCGTAAAAATTTCTCTTTTTGTAAAATTAGAACTTTAACGTTTAAAAGGTATATGAATTAAGCAGTAGTTTGCATTTATGTTTTAGCGCGTTGATATAAAAACAAAGTAGGCCGATTCTAACAGAATCGGCCTACTAAAATATCGTAAGTATCTATCTACTAATAGAATTTAGATCTTTGGTCATCAATTTCAACAGAGTTGCGGTGAGTTGTAAAAACCTGCGATGCAACACGGTAAGAATTTGTTTGTGCCAAACGCATTTTTTCTGAAGCAACATTTACTCCGGGAGCTTCATTTTCAGAAGTTACCATTACCACAAAAACTCCATTGTTACCGGCAATTGGTGCCGAAATTTTATCAACTCCTAAATTCGAAACTGTTCCAATTACAGAAGGTTCCAAACCGATTCCGGGAATTGAGAATGAGTTAAATGTAATATTGTTCGCAGTTTGAACATCTGTATTTAAAGCTGTTGCAACGGCACTTAAATCTGAGTTGCCAGCCAAAGCTTCTTTCGCTTTTTCTACTAATAATTCAGCTTTCTTTCTTTAACAACTGCTAATTCAACCCGTGCTTTCACTTCGTCGAACGATGCAATACCTTCTTCCGAAGCTTGAGTAAGCACTGCAATCACAAAGTTGTCGCCCAATTCAAAAATTGGTGATTCCTGAGTTGTTTGAAGAATATCGTTTACTTCTGCCTGGTATGCTGCTCTGATCAATTGTCTTGCATTTTCCAAACCAACAATCTGACGCTCGTTTTCGCCAACGTTAGCAACACGTTTTGTTAACTTTTCAGTTGCAACTGCTGCATCAAACTCTTCTTTAGTTGTGTTTTCGCCAGCGAATTTACTTGCTAAAGCGTAAGTGTTCTGGTATGTTTTTGTGCTTGGCACAACATTTCGTGTTAAGTAAGCAACCTGAACCTGTGGAGTTAATTTACCACGTTTTGTAGTCTGAATTAAGTGAAGTCCAAACTGCGTTGCAACAATTGTTACACTATCAGTACTATTATTAAAAGCAACTTCTTCAAAAGGTTTTACCATTTGATTGCGTTTGAACCAGCCCAAATCACCACCGTTAATTGCAGAACCCTGATCGCTTGAATTTTCGCGAGCCAATTTGGCAAAATCAGCACCTTTGTCGATCATAGTTTTTAAACTGTCAGCCAAAGCCTGAGCTGCAATTAATTCTGCCTGAGTTGTTACCTGTAATAAAATATGACGGGCTTCAACCGAGTCAGGCATCATTTCTGATTTGTGCAGTTTAGCTAAAGTGAATGAAGCTCCTTCAGCATAAGGACCAAATACGTCATTCACCTGTGCATTTTCATCAAATACCCATGCAGCTATATTTTCAGGAAGATCTTCTTTTTTGTTCCAAACATTTTCGAAGTTTACATCTGAGTTTGAGTTTACAAACTGAACGTTGTCCTGAGCTTTTGAAAAATCACTTTTAATGTCTTCAATCCATTCTTCGGCATCTTTGTAATCGGCTTCTGAAGGAGTAACAGCATAGGTAATGTATTCAACTCTTCTGCTCTGTTCCTGTTTGTAGTCGTTTTGGTGCTCGTTGTAATAAGCTTTCAAATCTTTTTCGGTAACTGTAACCTCGTCGTTTTTAACCGTGCTGTGAGGCAAAGAAATATAGTCGAAATTAACGGTTTTACTTCCGGCAGTAGCACTGGCTTGTGCTTGTTCGCTGGTTACGTATAGACCTTTTCCAACCATATTGGCATATTTTGACTGAGTACGCTCGTCAACAATTTGTTTTTCCAGGTTTAACCAGTAAACACGTTGGTCTTGAGCAACACCGGTTTCAAGGTTTTTTAGGAAACGAACTACCGAAGCCCTGTCGAACTGACCGGTTTCAGGGTTGCGGAAAATTTGTTGAACAATTTGGTGAGGATTGGCTCCCTGAAGCATATCGAAAAGTTCGTCTGAACTGATTTCAATACCAAGATCTTCATACACATCGCCCATCACAATTTTATTAATGGTTGATTGCCATGCTTGTTCTCTGACTTGTGTCCACGCGTTGTCGTCTAACTGATTTGTTTGGTAGTTTTGTTTGAATATTTCACCCAACTCTTCTACTTGTTTCTGAAAATCAGGATATTGAATCGATTCTCCATCGATAACTCCCACTTCTAAACGGTTTTTTTGAAACACTGACGAACCCCCTTTGATAAGATCACCAAGAATAAAGGCGGCCAATGAAACACCGATTACAATTGCTACTAATAATCCTGCTTTTGTTCTAATTTTTTGTAACGTTGCCATTGATTTACAATTATTTTAATGCAAATTTTATTTGATTTTTTCAGGCTACGAAGATAACAATTTTAACAATTTTACCTCGATATTTAGGTATTTTTTAACAAGGCACTGTTTGTTTGCTTAATGCATTGATAAATAATGTTTTGAGGGGGACCACTTATGGTGTTTATTCTTCTGAAAGTGTGAGTTTTACCAATTCTATTTTGGTATTTGTGGCTTTTAGTATTTTGAAATGGAAATTTCTGATTTTAATTTGAGAATTTATTTTCGGAATACTTTCGTGGTAGTAAAGTATAAAACCGGCGAGGGTTTCAAAGTCATCGGTTTCAGGTAAGTCTAAAAAGTATTTTTCATTTATTAAATCAATTTCGGCTCTTCCCGAAAAAATGTATTCATTATCGTTAATCTTTTTCTCAACGATATCCCGAATGTCATGTTCGTCTTCAATTTCTCCAAAAATTTCCTCCAAAATATCCTCGCTTGTTACCATTCCCGAAGTGCCACCAAACTCGTCGACTACAATTGCAATACTTTTATGTTCCTGAATAAATGTGCTGAGTAGCTTGTTGGCGGGCATTGTTTCCGGAACAATCAGTACCTTTTTTATAAATGATTCTATTGAGTCGGGATTATGAAAAAGAATGGAAGAATGTACGTAACCAATAATATTGTCGATGTTTTCGGTGTAAAACAAAATACGTGAATAACCGGTTTCAACAAATTTTTGTCGCAATTCTGCAATCGAAGCACCTATTTCGAGCATTTCAATTTCGGTTCGCGGCACCATTATTTCGCGTAATTTTACTTTCGAAAAGTCAAGAGCATTTTTAAAAAGTTTTATTTCTGTTTCAACATTTTCTTTTTTCTCCATTCCGGCGTTTTCCGGTTCATTTATAAATTCGTCGAGATCAACGCGGCCAAAAACCAGATTTTTGTTTCGGGTGTGTACATCGGTTTTTAAAAAGTGTTTTAAAAGCGAATTGGTTACTCCGATTGAAAAGCTTGTAATTGGATAAAACAGAATGTAAAATAAGGCCAGTGGGAGAGACAATAAATTGAGTAGAAAATTGGGAAAGATACGAAACAATGTTTTGGGTAAAAACTCAGCAAAAACTAAAATTATTAAAGTAGAAACAATGGTTTGTAACAAGAGTACAATCATTTCCGACTGAATAAAATTCCCGAATACAGGTTCAAGAATTGTGGCAAATGCAATACCGTAAACGACCAATGCTATGTTGTTGCCAACCAACATGGTGGCAATGTATTTACCTCCGTTTGAAGTTACAAATTTTAATATCCTGGAACTAAATGGATCCGATTGTTTGTCGAGTTCCAATCTCAGTTTATTTGCCGACACAAAAGCAATTTCCATTCCTGAGAAGAAAGCAGAAAGCAGAATTGTTATCAATATCAGCAAATACGCATTCATAGTTCTTATTTAAATTGTAAGGTTTGGGTTTCCGGCTGTCTGGCCTTGTACTTTTCGGGAGGAGCCATAATTTCGTTCGATGTTGGTTGTGGTTCGTTTTTAGCCTCAACATCAATATAGAGTGTTCCTTTTGGATTTTTAATTTTCCAGTTTTGCATGTTTTGGTCTGAAACAAGTCCAACACCGGTTATTGCCTGATTGTCGCGTATAATTTTTACGTACTCGTCGGTGTAAATTTTTTCTGTTTTTGTTTCCCAGATTAAATGTTCTGTTTTTAACGAGTCGCCCTGTTCATTGGTTACAATCACATTATTTTTTGCTTCCCATTTCGCTTCTTTTTCGAATTGTTTGGCATAATTGGCTTTTAAGCTTGAAATGATCTTTTTGTGCTCGTCGTATTTTATAATTTCAACTCCTTCTGGAAATTCGAGATAGCTTTTGCCTTCGTTTTCAAATTTGAGAAGTTTTGGGGCTTTCATCAAAAAACGGATTTGACCGGAATCAGTACTCAGGGTTTCAAAATTTATAGCTTCCTGTGTTGGAAGTTCTTCCGGAGAAAGAAAGGCCTGTATTTTTTCAATGTTATTGTCTTTACAGGCATACAAAAGTATTGCAGTCCCCATAATGAGAACTGCAATACGAATATTTTTTATTGACTGAAAGATTTTAGAATCTAACTTTAGTCGTTTCATTTATCCAACCTCCAATTTTATAAGCTGTACCAGCCTGAAGTCCTTCCATAAATGCTTCCTCTTTATTCGGGAAATATTTTTTGTACATGGCCATGTTCTTGGCTGCATCAATGGCACAATCTTCGTTTCGGCGTGCTTTATCAAAATAATCGCAAGCTAACCAAAATACGGCTGATTTTTCAAGATCGGTACCTTGAAAGTTCTTTGATGCAGCAACATAAATGTTTCCCATAAGCATGTAGGCATCGCAATAGTCCGACTTTAAAGAAATTGCTTTTCTTGCATCTTCACGCGCTCCGGAAAGGTTATTCATTTTTGCGTAACGTAGTAAACCCCTTTCGTAATAATACGAAGCCAAAAGTTCCTCATCAGTTTCCTGGTCAATTGCCATCTGATAGTATTCTCTGGCTTTGTCCATGTCATCTTTTTTAAGGTAACGACGTGCCATGTTGAACGCTGCTTCAGCAGATGGATCTAATTCGTATAATCTTTCGGTAGCATTTGCAAACAAATCACTTTCAGTACATTTTGCACGACCCAAACGACGTAACATAGATTTAATGAAATCAGCGTCATCTTTTTTCTGCTCGAATTCGGCTGAATAAATATTAACCAAGGCATCGCAGTCGGCTGCACCTGATTTTCCAAAGAGTGTTTCAATGTATGGTAGTACAGTTTCCTGAGTCTGTTGTACTTTTGTTTCGTCGGCATTGGCATCAACAATCGATTTGGCTACCTCATTACATTTTTCGTAATTTTTAACCACTTGTTCTTTTGGCATTTCACCTAATTTGAACAAGGCAACTGTAGTTTGCATTAACAGGATCAGAACAGGAGGTTCTGTTTCGGCACCTTGCTCGTTTACTGATTCGTTTACCCACTCGTAACCTTTTTTATGAATGCCAATTAGAGCATCACCTTCAGGAGTGTTTTCGCGGCTTGGATCAAGTTTGTATTTTAACCACGATGTACCTTTTCTTCCCAATACATATCCTTTCTGACCGAAATATTTAATTCTTTTATCGTACAATTTCATGTACTTGTCAATTAATTCGTCACGTTCGGCATCGGTAGTTGCTCTTTCAATCAGAGTTTCATACATTTTACCACCATGAATGTAAATGTTAGCAGTAGATGCCGGGTAATTTGTGTAAAGATTTCTCCAGTGAGGAATTGCTGATTTATAGTCTTTTTGTTTGTAGAATTCAGTGTATAACGATAATTCGTTCATGAAATCGGTATCCTGCGCTTTCATTAATTCTTCAAGAGTTCCGGTATTTACCTTGCCCGATGCACCTTCGTCTTCATCGCCTGAAGGAATACTTCCTCTGAAAGCAAAATCAAAAACATCTCCTGATAGTTCTTCGATTTCGAGTTTTTTTGATTCATCAATAAAAGTAAATCGAATGTATTTCGATTTTGCATCTGCTTCAACTTCGTATTTTCCATCGAAACTTGTCATCATGTTTCCCCCTTTGTGGGCTTCAACAGTTATACCGGCTGCAGGCAGTCCGTCCATGTAAACGGTTCCTTTAATCACTCTTTGCGCCTGTGCAAATGTAACGCCGATCATTACAATTGAAGCGAATGAAAGAGTTATGCGTAAGATAGCTTTCATAATAGTTCTATTTGTTTTTTTCTTGTCTATTTTAATCAATTTTCCTTTGTATAAACCACAAGTCATGCAAGTTCACACTTAAATTAACCTTTGCATAATTTTCAAGTACTAGATTGTGGTCTTTCGTTCCCCTTTTCCCAAGTTCAGCTCCAATATTTAGAGTTGATGCTGAGCGGTATAGTGGTAATCCAACACCAAAACTTATGCCAAAGTCATTTATTTGATGTCCGCCAAACGAATGGTAGCTTTGTTGGTATTTTAATCCTGCCCTGTATGAGACACGATTAAAGAAGCTTCTGATTGAAAAACGGTCAGGAATCCATTCAGCACCAAGTGCAAATTTATTCAAATCTGTTAAAAAAGCACTGGGCTCACCAAAAAATGTTGCTTGTGACCAGTTCTGATGATAGTAGTCAAAATTTATTTCGTAAACATCTTTTTTAGTCAGCGAAACTCCGCCACCAAGGGTATATGGGAATTTGATTTTACTCTTTTCTTCCTGATTGAAGAATAAAGTGTCCTGGTCGTATGCGGTTGAGTAGATTACATTTTTAGTAATAACATCAGATGCGAAATCGGTATATTCCGGTTGGTTTGCAAAAACAGCTGCCAAAATAATTTCTTTTTTATCTTTTAGCGGAACTATAGCTTGCAGTCCAAAGTCGAAAGAAAAATCGCGCATACGAAGTTTGGAGTAACGCTGCACATTGTAATAACCCGAATTTGCAAATGACAATTCTGTACTTCTGTTCAGTAATCCAAAAATATAATTCACGTTCATACCCACCGAAATGTTTGGAATAGGCATTGCCGCAAGTCCAAAATAGGCTTTCGATATGGTTCCGGTACCATAATAATTGGTTTGATATTCGCCCACGTCATCAAGCGAACCATTTACCAGCACCTGGTATCCAACATCTGAAAAAGGTTGCAAACCAATACTTGAAGCCAACCAATGATTGATTCGAAAACTCATTGCAAAGTAATTGAAGTTTATGTCATTGGTTTTCATACTGCTTGAATTGGTTTGGTAACTGGCAAAATTACCCTGCAGCCCAAATTCAAACAAAAAATTCAGCGAGTCGATGGCTGTGTACGAAGCCGGATTGGCTGAATTTATTTGAAGATTGTATCTGCTGGCAAGTGTTGCTCCACCCATTGCAGTTGTTCTTCCAAAACTATACGATTGTAAATCACCCAAACCATAACGCGAAAATGGCGATGATGTACTATTATTATATTGTGCGAATAATACGGCCGGAATAATTAATAATACGGCTATTATACTACTTACTCTGCTAAATCTCCCCATTATGTTGTAAAATGCGGTTTAAACCTATGCTGGTTAAATTAAAGTGTACAAAGAAAGAATTTTTTAACTTGTAATCAAAAAATTCGGCATCGCCCCCGGTTATAATAACTTTTAAATTATTATAAAATTCCTTAAATGAGGTGATTGTGGAATCTATTTCATGAAAAAATCCGTTTTGTACTCCTGCTCTTATTGCCTGCTCAGTTGTTTTCCCGTATAGTTTGTTAAATTCTTTTCGTTCAATTTTGGGTAGTTTCCCGGTGAATTGGTGTAATGCTTTAAAACGCATTTCCAGTCCCGGCGAAATTGTACCGCCTAAATATTTGCCATCTTCAGTTAAAATATCATACGTAATGGCTGTTCCTGCATCAATAACCAGAACATTCGAGTCAGGATATAAATCGAATGCTCCTACTACTGCTGCAATCCTGTCTTTTCCTAAAGTTTCTTTCGACTGGTAACAGTTTTTAATTGGTATTGGAGTATCGTGGTTCAGTTCAATAAACGTTTTAAAATTTGATTGAAGTGCTGCTCTTAGTTCCTCGGGGTAATCTTTTACCGAAGACAGAATCGCCTGATCCAATCCCTTGTATTCGATCTTCAATTGATCGATGTGGGACGGCAGAAACTCCTGAACGGGTACCGTATTTAATACATCACCAAGATGACAAATTGAATACTTTGTACGTGTATTACCAATATCTATTACCAGATTCATTTAGTCGATTATACGTTGGCTGATGTCCAGAGCTTTAACCGAATGTGTTAAAGCGCCAATCGAAATGTAATCAACACCGGTGTGTGCCACTTTACGAATTCGTTTAATGGTCATGTTTCCCGATGCTTCAATTTTGGCTCGGCGGTCAATTATCTTAACACATTCTTTCATTAATGTCGAACGCATATTGTCAAGCATAATAATATCAACGTCAGCAGCCAGGGCTTCTTTCACTTGTTCGATGGTTGTGGTTTCAACCTCTATTTTAATACTCTTCGGAATTTTTTTGCGAATGGCTTCTACTGCCTGCGTAATTCCTCCGGCAATTTGAATGTGGTTGTCTTTGATCATTACCATGTCGTACAAACCAAAACGGTGGTTTGATGCTCCACCCATGCGTACCGCATATTTGTCGAGGTAACGGTAGCCAGGCAATGTTTTACGGGTATCAAGAATTTCAACTTTGGTGCCTTTTGTTTCAAGCATACAAAGGTGTGAATAGCTAGCAATACCAGATAAACGCTGAAGAAAATTTAAGGCTTTTCTTTCGCCAGATAACAGGGCACGGTAGTTGCCTTTAAATTCGGCGATAACATCGCCAGGCAGAACAATATTTCCGTCGGGAATAATTACGTTCCATTCCAGGTTTTTGTCAAAACGTTTGAAAACCATTTCAGCCACCTGTAGTCCAGCAACTACTCCTTCTTCCTTGGCAACCAACTGAGCCGTTTTGTTCTGATTCGGATCAATTAAATTATTCGTGGTAATATCACCATCGCCAATATCTTCAGCATAGGCTAAGTCGAAAAGCACTTCAGCCGATTTTAATGTTTTTTCATCCATCATAGCTTTACTTTCTTATGGATTCAAATTGAATCTTTTCGTTTTTTTGTTGAATAATATGTGTTTTAAAATCAGGATTTTCTTTCTGAAAATCTTCTCTGATATGGCCACCTCTGCTTTCTTCCCGGACCAAAGCTGCTTTGGTAATTAGTCGGCAGATGTTAGCTGTGTTTTTAATCTTAATTAAATTGTATTCGTTTTCCGTATTTTTAAATTTCTCATTTATAGCAGTAAAATGGCTTAAGGCCGTTTCCAAATCTTCCTTGTTGCGAACAATGCCCAGATTGCTGCTCATTAAGGATGCCATCTCGTTCTGGTATTTTAAAAATAACTGTTCGTTGTTTGTGTTTAAAACAATTGGTTCAGGTTCGTCGAAACTGCAGGAACAGGTTTTAAGTTTTGCGGCTTTTTCACTGGCCCGTTTCCCAAAAACCAAACACTCTAACAGCGAATTGCTTGCCAGTCGGTTCGCTCCCATAACTCCTGTTGAAGCCACTTCGCCACAAACAAAAAGGCCCGAAATGTTTGTTTCGGCATCCAAATTGGTACGAATGCCACCAACCATATAATGTGCCGCCGGAGCAATTGGCAACAGGTCTTTGGTTAAATCAAAACCGTATTCTTTTAAATGGCGATCAATGTTTTTAAAACGCTGTTTAATTTTTTCTTTGTCGAGGTGTTTTAACGAAAGGAAAATGTGCTTTTGATCCGATTTTTGTATTTGTCGGAAAATACTGTAGGCAACCACATCACGCGGAGCCAGTTCGGCCAGCGGATGAATGTCTTTCATAAAACGTTCGCCCTTGTTGTTTAAAAGCCAGGCACCTTCGCCACGTACGGCTTCACTAATTAAATAGGCTTCTTTGTTAGGTATAAAAAGTGCCGAAGGATGAAACTGGATAAATTCCAGGTCGGCAAGTCGGGCACCGGCTTCATATGCCATTGCAATGCCGTCGCCGGTTGCTGTGTGCGGGTTGGTCGAACGCGAAAAAACGCGCGATAAACCTCCGGTGGCAAGTATTACTGCTTTGGTTTTAAAAATAATGTTCTGGTTGCTTTTAAAATCGTAGGCCTGAACTCCAAACATGCAGTTGTTTTCGTGCAACAATTTAATGGCCGCAACAAATTCAAAAGCTTCAATGTTTTTTTGTTTTTTTACCAGATCGAGTTTAAAACAGGTGAGTTCTTTCCCGGTTGCATCGCCTCCTGCGTGTAGTATTCGCCGCTTTGTGTGTCCGCCCTCAAGACCCAGCACAAAATCTTCGCCTTCTTTGTCGAACTTCATTCCCATTTTTACCAACTCCAGCACGCGCTCTTTGCCTTCGTTAACCAACACATTTACTGCATCGTGGTCACAAATTCCGCGACCTGTAACCAGGGTGTCGTGCGCATGTTGTTCAGGTGAATCATCGGGAGCAATTGCTGCGGCTATTCCGCCTTGGGCGTAATACGAATTACTGGTGTCGAGTTGCGATTTTGTGACAATAGCAACCGATCCAAACATCGAAGAGTGATAAGCAGCCGACAAACCAGCCAGCCCACTTCCTATTACAACCGTATCAAATTCAAGTACTTGCATTATTTTCTGCTTTCTGCAAACAAGCGTGCAAAGTTAGCATTTCTTTTAAGCAAATACATGAAATTATTTATGAATGCAATTATTTTTCAGGAAGATAATCCTGACGTATTGGAGAGAAGAGTTCAAGTACGGTAGAATCTTCCAGAATTTTTACTTCATGCTCTACATTTACCGGAATACTCCAGCTATCGCCAGGCTCTGCAATTTGCCATTTGTCGTCGATTCTGAAATCCATTTTACCGGAAAGTAAATAGCCGGTTTGCTCGTAGGGATGAGCATGTGGCGGAAGAACACTTCCTTTTTCGAGTTTAAATTCGCACAAAATCGTTTTTTGTTCAAACGCCAAAGGACGCATGCTGACACCTTCCAGAAGCGAGCGAAAATCGCGTGTATTGTTTTTCGTAAACATTTTTTTGCTTTTTGGTTTCGGCTAATTTAAAATAAATTAACATCTAAATTAAACCTTAGCAAGCTTTAAAGAGTCTTTAATAAAGTCTGAATAAATGTTTATTCAGACTTTAGATTCTCTAAAGATTTGAATTTTGGACAATTAACAGTTCAGAATTCAATATTTTTATTGAATTTTACAGCTTGATATAGCCTAAATTGATTAAATATTCAAAATTAGAAAAGTAAGCCATGAGTTGGAGGAAAATTACATTTATTGTTGTAGCCCTAATTGTTCTGTTAGGAGGTTCGGCAGCTCTTTCAGAGTTATTTGTGTCGATGAAACCAGAACCGATGAAAAAACCGGAACTGACATTAAAACGTTCCGTGAAAGCCGAAAAAGTTGTTTATTCTGATATTGTTTCGCCCTTAACAGTGCAGGGACGGGCTGTGTCGGGAAGTGAAGTTGTTTTGGTTGCAGAAGCAGCCGGCAAAATTGAGCCGGGTACCTTACGCTTGCGTAAAGGAACCATGTTTAAAAAGGGACAACTACTGGCCGAAATTTATAAAGACGAAGTTGAGTTGGCATTGAAAGCCCGAAAAAGCAGTTTTATGTCTACAATGATTTCGCTGTTGCCCGATATTAAAGTAGATTTTCCGGAAGTATTGCCGGTTTACGAAGATTTCTTCCGAAAAATTGATTTGAATAAAAGTTTACCGGAGCTGCCTGAAGTTAAAAACGAGAAACTGAAAATATTTTTGGCCAGCAGGGGAGTGTTTAACGAATATTTTGGGATTCAGCAAGACGAGAAAAAATTGTCGCGCCACTCGTTGTATGCTCCTTTTGACGGAACTTTTACCCAGATAAATTACGAAGTTGGTGCTTATGTAAATACCGGTGCTCAAATCGGACGAATGATACGAACCGACAATGTTGAAATTGAAGTTCCGGTGGCGAATGGAGATAGTAAATGGATAAAAGTTGGCGACAAAGTTGATGTTTACGACAACGATTCGGATGGAATAAAACAAGGTACAGTTGTTCGCAAATCGAATTTTATCGACGAGGCAACCCAGTCGCGGAGCATTTTTGTTGAAGTACAAAGTAGTCCGTCTGACGAATTGCTAACAGGCGAATACAAAGTGGTCGATTTCCCGGGGCATAAAATTATGCATTCGATGGAAATACCGCGGAATGCAGTTTTTAATTCGAATGTTGTTTATGCCATTGTTGATGGTCAGCTAAAAAAACGGGAAATAAATATTCTGAAGACAAATGAAACGACATTAATTTTTAATGGAATTGAAGCAGGTACTAAAATTGTGGTTGAACCATTAATTAACGTAAAAGAAAATACACCTGTAAATATACTGGGAGAAGAACCTGCGAACCAGCAGGGTAAGGGAAGTGCTAAATCAAATAAAGAACAAGCTTAGATATGAAAAAAGCAGTTGAGCTATTTGTTCGGTTTCCGTTTTATGCCAACCTGGTTCTTATCTTTTTTGTAATTGTTGGAGGCATCAGTCTCTACTCCATGAAAAAGTCGTTTTTTCCTGAACGGGAATCGCACTATATAAATGTAAGTGTAATGTATCCGGGTGCCTCGCCAATTGAAATGGAAGAAGGTATTACTTCGAGGGTTGAAGAAGCCATTCGGTCAATTCCCGGAATTTACGAGATTAACTCTGTTTCGTCGGAAAACAGTGCAAGAGTAACCATCGAGTTCGAACCGGGTTATGATATTGATGAAGCTTTAATAGAAATAAAAAATGCGGTTGATGGAATTTCTGCTCTTCCAACTGCATCCGAACGTCCTATTGTGGCAAAATCACGGACTACTTCACCTGCAGCACGTTTGCTGGTTACCGGCGATGTCGATTTAATGACCTTAAAAAGTTACGCGCAGCAGGTTGAAGAAGATTTCCTCTCTTCAGGAATGATGAGCCAGGTTTCTATTTCAGGTTTTCCTTCGCTCGAGATCTCGGTGGAGGCTTCTGAAGAAGACATGTTGCGTTATGGGTTTACATTTAACGATTTGCAAAATGCAATTTCCAATAACAACCGGGATGTTTCGGGGGGGCAAATTCGTTCACAGGAGGAAGAGTTGCTTATTCGATTGCGTTCGCGCAGTGCCGATCCGAATAAAATTGGCAATATTATTCTTCGTGCAAATGCCGATGGAAGTGTGATTCGGATACGGGATGTGGCTTCGGTAAAAATGAAATTCTCGGATGTGCCGAATAAAGCCATCGATAAGGGCAATCCTGTAATTAACCTTCGTGTAAACAAGTTAATTACGGAAGATTTGGATGAGATAGATAAATACATTAAAGAATATGTGACTGATTTTAATTCAAAAGCGTACGGAGTTGAATTGATTATGTCGCGTTCGTACCTCGACTTTTTAAAAGGGAGGTTAAAACTTTTATATACAAACGGAGGTCAGGGATTGATTCTGGTAGTACTTATACTTGGTATAATGCTGAGTACCCGGTTGTCCTTGTGGGTTGCCTGGGGAATTCCGGCGTCGTTCCTTGGTATGTTCATTATTGTAAACTTAATGGGAGTAACAATCAATATGATGTCGGTGTTTGGCATGATACTCGTTGTTGGTATTCTTGTGGACGATGGAATTGTAATCGGCGAAAATATATTCCAGCATTTTGAACGGGGCAAACGCCCCATGCGGGCAGCCGTTGACGGAACCGTTGAGGTAATACCAGCGGTTATTACTTCCGTTTTAACTACTGTTGTTGCTTTTTCTCCGCTTATTTTTATTACCGGTAGAATGGAGATGATGTATGAAATGGCTTTGATTGTTATCTTCAGTTTGCTGGTTTCTATGGTGGAAGCATTTTTTGTATTGCCGGCTCACCTTGGTAACAAACATGTATTAAACCGGAAGGTATTAACCCGAAAAGGCAAAGGATTTCGAAAATATGTAGAACGCTTTTTTAGCTGGTTGCGCGATTATGCGTACGACCGTGTTATAAAACTTGTGATTGAATGGAGGTACATTGTTATGGGAGTTCCTGTGGCAATGATTGTAATAACACTGGGTTTAATTGGCGGGCAGATTATTAAAACCACGTTCTTCCCTCGTATGGAATTCGACGATTTTAATATAAATATCGCTTTTACACCAGGTGCAGGAGAAAGCAAAACAATGGAATATCTTGTTCGGTTCGATAGTATTGTATGGGTAGTAAACCAGGAATTAATGGATGAATACAACGATACTGTTCCGTTTATCGAAAGTAGTATCATTAATCTCGGCTCCGGATTTGATCGATCGGAAAGTGGTGCCCATACCGGAAATATTGATGTCTCTCCACGAAATTCGGAAGAAACCGGAGTTAGTGGATTCGAAATTACCAATCGTTTGCGGAAACACATCGGAAATGTACCGGAGGCCGATAAATTTACCATCGGAGCTCGCGGGCGGTTTGGCTCGCCGGTATCTATCGGCTTGCTTTCAAGAAACATTGAAGAGCTTGAGGCAGGTCGCGATTTTATTATGGACCGTTTACAGGGATATCCGCAACTAAAGGATGTTGTAAATACAAATGCCATGGGTAAGGAAGAGATTTTGCTCGAACTTAAACCCAAGGCCTATATGCTGGGACTGAACGAAATCGTAATTGCCAATCAGATTCGTCAGGCTTTTTATGGTGGCCAGGCACAACGTTTGCAAGTCGGTCGCGACGAAATCCGAATTTGGGTTCGTTATCCTGCCGAAGGACGCGAGAAGTTAGGCCAGCTTGAAAAAATGAAAATAGTAACATCTCAAGGCGAATATCCATTTACCGAATTGGTTGATTACTCGAAAAAACGTGGACCGGTAAACATTAACCGTTACAATAGTAAACGCGAAATTCGTGTGAATGCTGAAATGGTTGATCCGGATGCATCGGTAACAGATATGCTGGAGCTGATTAAAACAGAGGTAATTCCGGAATTGAACGTATTGTATCCCGGAATCGCAGTAGAATTTCAAGGGCAATCAAAGGAGAGCGAACGTAATATGGGCGACTTGATGTTCTTATTTCCAATGGCATTTTTGGCCATCATATTTATTCTGATGGTGAATTTTAAATCCATTGAACAACCTATTATCATATTGATTATGATACCGATATCGATATTGGGTGCAGTGTGGGGACATGGAATTCATGGAAAACCACTTTCGATTTTGAGTTTGTGGGGAGTTGTGGCATTAACAGGGGTAATTGTTAACGATGCAGTTGTGTTCTTGTCAAAATATAACTTGCTTATCGAAGAAGGTCTTAAGGTGAAAGATGCAATTGTAGAATCCGGAAAATCAAGGCTTCGTGCTATTATTCTTACTACACTAACCACTTCGTTTGGTTTGTTCCCATTGGTCTTGGAGAAAAGTTTCCAGGCACAATTCCTGATTCCAATGGCTATTTCATTGGTTTACGGTGTGGCTTTTGGAACCTTCTTTATTCTGATCTTTTTCCCGGCCTTAATTATGGTATTAAACGACATTAGAAGAGTGGCGAAAAAATTATGGACAGGAGAAGAGGTAGAACCGGAACATGTTGAAATTGCATGGATTCATTCGCAGCGAAAATTTGATAACAGCCTTTACCAGGAAGATGAAGACAAAAACAATGATGAAGAAAATTAAAATAGTATTCCTTTTATTGATGAGTGGTTTGTTGGTACAAGCCCAGCAACCGCTTTCATTAACCGATGCAATTTCGAAAGCACTCGAAAATAATTACGATATAATACTCGCCAAAGGAGACCAGCAGATTGCCGGGATACGGAACAACTGGGGAACTGCAGGCCGTTATCCGTACATTAATTTATCGGCTAGCGACAATAATTCGCTTGCCATCCAGGAGGGCGATAATAGTGTTAGCAACCGTTTTTCAGGAGGAGCATCACTAAGCTGGACTATTTTTGATGGCTTTTCAGTGAAAATTAGTATAGCCCGTTTGGATGAGTTGGAAAATCTGTCGAAAAACAATACTGCCACCATGGTTGAAGGAACCATTCAATCCATAATTTTGGCCTATTACGATGTGTTGCTTCAGCAGGAAAAACTGGTAACTTACGAAGAGGTGATGAATTTGTCGAATGACAGGTACGAACGCGAGAAGCAACGAAAAGAGTATGGCTCGGCTGTAACTTACGAAGTGTTGCAGGCGCAAAATGCATATCTCGAAGATCGTGCAAGTTACTTGTTGCAGGAAGTTGCATACAAAAACGCCAAACGTAATCTGGCCTATTTAATGGCTGATAAAGAAAATGTTGATTACGAACTCAGCGATAAATTTGAACCTGCTTTGGAAGATTATTTACTGGCTGATTTACAGTCGCAAATGGTAGAGAACAACAAGAGTTTGCAAACACAGTATGTAAATTTACGTTTGCTCGACAACCAGATATCTTCTGCAAAAAGTGCTTATTCTCCTTATCTCGATTTTAGTGGTGGAGTTACCGGAACAAGCACACGCTTGAAGCCAGGTGAGCAGGATGCCAGCTGGAGCAAAAATGCGACTTTGTATGGTAACTTTACTTTGGGATGGAACCTGTTTAGCGGGGGAAATCGTAAACGTGCTGTCCAAATTGCTGAGATCGATCGTGACTTGGGCGATGTTCAGTTGGCTGATATGCAACACGATTTGACCAACCGACTGGCAAATTTGTACGAGTTTTACGAGGTTCGGAAAGAGTTATTGGTTTTAGCCAAAGAAAACCTGGCTGCTGCCCGTTTAAATATGCAGATCTCGAGAGAGAAGTTTGAGTCGGGCGCCATTAATTCGTTTAATTACCGCGATGTGCAGCAAATTTATTTAAATGCTGCCCAGGGCGAATTACAAGCCATTTATTATTTTATCGATGCGCAGACTTCATTGCTGCGTTTGGCCGGAGTAATCGTTCAACAATACGAATAAACTTATTGAGCAGGTAAAGTGGTTTTACCTGCTCAATACATTTCTCTTTCAAGCCCCACTTTTAATCAGTATTGTCCGGTAAAAAGATTTAACGATGAACAGATTCCCTGCCTCCCGGCCGGCCGGTTCGCTTCATTTTATTACTCTGCCAATGACAGAATTCTCTTTTAGACCCTGAAACGAATTCAGGGAGACGTTCTTAACTTAGCAGACAGTACTTCTAAAACGTCATGCTGAACTTGTTTCAGCATCTTTCTCATAACAAAAGTCGCCAAAATATTGTCATTCCGATCCGTCGGCTGACCATATCTGTTAACCTAAGAGGCTGGTTATAAAAATTCACTAAAAAAAATGAGACTTGAACATACTACCCCAATTGGGATAGTATTTGTTTTTTCCTCATTATCTTTGTTTTTTATGTTAAAAAGGCGGTTGGTTTTTTCGGACTATATAACCGCTTTTTGTTATAACAAAGATAACATTTTTAGAGGAAAAATGATTTAACATTAGGCTTAAATAAGCTAATAAACAAAGACTTAGATGGCATTTGTACGTCTTTCAAAACTTGTTTTTCAGAAGAAGTTTTAGACCAGTTAGCACGAAAAACAAAATTTATCAAACGCAAGGGGATTCTTGATGCAAAGACCTTTGTTAAATTGCTGATATTTAATACTCTTGACCAATCTCAACTTAGTTTACTTGATTTAAAGCTAGACCTACAATCCCATTTTGATTGTAACATATCCCGAGAGGCAATCCATAAACGTTTTACTCCTGAAGCAGTAGACTTTCTGAAGGCGCTCCTGGCTAGATTGCTTGAACTCCAGTTAAAATCAGGAAATAATTTTTCTTCACCTGCAAAGGCTTTTAATCGGTTGTGTTTAAAAGATTCAACAAAATTTTCAATCCCTAAAGAGTTTTCTGAGACTTATCCCAGTTACGGTAATTTTCATAAGCAAGGCGCATTAATGAACATTCAATACGAGTATGACCTGCTTTCAGGAAATTGGACTTCTTTTGAATTTACCAAAGCAACGCGTAACGACCAGAAAGATTCTCGCGAAACACTAGACAATATTGATAAAAATGATTTGCACATCAGGGATTTAGGGTATGTGACAATGATCTATTTAGAAGGAGTTGTAGAAAGAGAAGCATATTTTCTTAACCGTTTGCCCACAACAATAAATGTCTACGGCCTAAAGAATAATGAATATCATCGGCTGAACTGGAAGTCTATCGACAAGGCTTTCAAAAACAAAGGGATGGATCAAATGGAACTGGATGTGGTATTATCGAAAAAATACAAACTTGGATCCCGGATGATAATAATTCCTATACCCAATGATGTTTATAAAGAAAGAATTAGAAAGGCAGCAAAACAAGCAAAAAGTAAAGGTTGCCAATTGACAAATGAATATAAAATAAAAGCCAGATACAATATATTTATTACGAATGTTCCTGCTGACAGGTTATGTGTCCAAGATGTAGCGCAGGTTTACAGATTGCGCTGGCAAGTTGAGCTAGTATTTAAATCATGGAAATCGGGACTGGCAGTTCACAAAACTAAAAGAGTACAGAAAAATCGTTTTGAATGCCAGTTGATTGCACGAATAATCTGGGCATTGATCAATTGGAGGCTTTACCAGTCGGCTAACCTGGCAACAAGGGCAGCAAAACCTGACACAGGGGTTTCAATTTTAAAATTCAACAAGCAGACCAATAAACATGCTCTCATACTAAGAGAAATTATTGAAGATGCCTCTCGGCTAAAAAATTGGGTTAAAGAAAAAATAATACCGCTATTACCCTATTTGCTTATTGAAAAGAAAAAAGGAAAAACGCCTCACTGTGAAATACTTAGTCGAAACATATGGAAGTTAAGTTAACGGACATGGTCGGCTGACGGAGAGAAATCTGTTTAATGTTTACCGGCTCCAATGATTTTTAATACGAACATCAAAGCTTTAAAATATTTTGCCAGGATTCTCTTAGTACCGGAATACCCAGTTTTAAATTTGTTTTGCGTGTTTCCACCACTCTTTCGCCCGGATAACGAATAGCAGAAGTCTCATTTATTGGAACCGATTGTTTAAAGTCGGTAATTATTTCGGCAATGGTTTTTTCTATTGCGGGGAAATTGTGGAGTTTTTTTAAGTCGATGGCAATAAAAACCTGCGACACACCATATTCCGCTTCCTGTTTGCTGAGTTCAACGGTTGATAATCCGGCCGAAAGAATTGTTGCCAAAATATCAAGCAAAAGCGATAACCCTGCACCTTTCCAGTATCCAATTGGCAAGCCACGCATGGTTTCCAGAATTTCAGCTGGTTTTGAGCTGAGTTCGTTTTTTGAATTAAAACCACCGGCAAAAGGCAAGTCCTTTCCTTCCAATTTTGTCGCCTCTATTTTTCCGTACGAAAACTGTGTCATGGCAAAATCGATTACAATGGCTTCGTCTCTAAAAGGCACTGCAAAAACCAGCGGATTGTTTCCCAGTCGACTTTCTTTGGCTCCCCACGCCGGCATGTTTTTTTCAGTATTTGTCCAGCCAATAAAAACATACCCTTGTTTGGCAGCCTGCCATCCGTAGGTTCCGCCACGCATCCAGTGGTTGGTGTTTTTTATGGCCACACAACCGATGCCGTTTTTACTTGCCAGCTCCATGGCCCTAACAGTACATTTTTCGGCATTCAAAGGGCCGGGCCCCAAGTTGCCCTCCCATTGCTCCAATGCTCCTGCAGTATGCACTATTTCCGGTTCAGCATCGGGTTTTACAAAACCTTTTTGAATGTAATTGATAAAACGCGGGAAACGGTAAACACCGTGCGAATAAACTCCATCGAGGCTGTTAGCCGCAAAAATTTCGGCACACTGTTCTGCTTTTACATTCGAAAAATTGTTTTTGATAAGAATTCGTGTAAACACTGATTTCATTTCAGTGTAAGAAACTTTTATGGTTTCCATATTATATCGATTTCCAGATTCGTTGATGGTTCTTTTCTTCTTTTTTGCGAAATGCATCTTCAAGCCTTATTCCTTTTCGGTTGGCTATGGCGCACAGGTAGATAAAAATATCGGCAAGTTCGTCGCCCACTTCAGTGAATGTTGAGTTGGTATCTACCGCCAAACCTTCTGATTTTCTGATTGCTTTAAAAAGTTCTCCCACTTCTTCGCCCAGTAAAAAGGCATTTGTCGATTGTGGTTTGCTGAATAAAATTTCGCTCGTGTTCCAGTTCTGTTACGTATTTTTGAAAATCGTCGAGAGTTGGTTTATTTGTTAATTCAGGCATACTTGCGATTTTTTTCGGATTTTGTTATTCAAAAAATTCAGATAATACTGTTTGGCGTTTCAATAACTACTTCTTTTACACAGGCTCCGGGAGATAAACTCAGTAACCATTTTATGGTTTCAAATAAATCTTCGGGCTGAATCATTTGTTTGGCTTCCAGTGTTGTTCCGGCCTCGTAAGCCATTTCTGTATTCACCCAGCCCGGGCAAAGTGCGGTTACCGAAATGCCAAGTGGATTTAACTCGCGATACAAGGATTCGCTGAGTCCCACCATTCCAAATTTGGATGCACTGTAAGCGCCACTTCCTTCAAATCCAACTTTTCCCGAACGCGAAGCGATATTAAAAATATACCCCGACTTTTGCTTTTTAAGTATCGGAACAACTTCTTTTAAAACGCTTAATTGGGCAGTTACATTGGTTTCCAGCATTTTTGTAAAATCGGCATTTGTAATTTCTGTAGTCCCGTCGAAATAAATTCCGGCGTTATTTACTAACACATCAATCTGTCCGAATTCTGAAATAATTTTTGAAATGGCAGCTTTTACATCTTCCTGTTTTGTAATGTCGAGTTGAAATACTTCTGGTTCAATCCATGATTTTTCAAGAATTTCAGCGGCAACATCCTCCAGGTTATCCTTGTTTCTGCCAATTAATATGGTCTGGTATTTTAATGTGGCAAGTCCAATGGCTATTGCTTTTCCAATGCCTTTGCCTGCTCCGGTAATCAAGGCGATTTTGTTTTTTGTCATTTGCTTGAATTTGGATACGAAAGATAAGAAATTGAATTCAGAATAATAGTAGAATTGTAAATGAGGGCGTGCGTAAGGAAGATAAAAGGGGGTTTAAATTGAGGGATTTTACTCTAGGAATTCACTTCCAGTAAAAACCCGCTGCCGTGAATGTTTTTAATTTCAATTGACGGATCATCTTTAAGGTACTTTCGAAGTTTGGTAATAAAAACATCCATGCTTCGTGCCGTAAAATAGCCATCTTCGCCCCAAATTTTGCGCAAGGCGGTTTCGCGCGACAGCAGTTCGTTTTTGTTCTGGCACAATAACTTTAACAGATCAGATTCTTTTGGCGACAGTTTTTGTTTTATCCCGTTTCGGGTGATGTTTCTGAGTGTTGAGTCGAAAGTGTAGGAGCCGATGGAAAAGTGGTCTTCTTCGGCTTTGGCTTCTGTGGATTGCCGTTTGATGATTGCCTGTATTTTACACAACAAAACTTCAGTGTCGAAAGGTTTGGTAATGTAATCGTCGGCACCAACATTGTATCCTTTTAGTATGTCTTCTTTTAAGGTTTTGGCCGTTAAAAATACCATGGGAATTTCCCTGTTTATTTTTCTGATTTCGGCGCCAATTGTAAAACCATCAACATTGGGAAGCATTACATCGAGGATGCAAATGTGGTATTCTCCGTTTCTGAATTTATTCATCGCGAGTTTGCCATCGTCAACCCAGGTAACTTCGTACTCATTAATTTCGAGGTACGATTTTAATACCGCCCCAAAACTCAGGTCGTCTTCCACTAAAAATATATGATGTTTACTATTCACTTTGTTATCGTCATCCTGAATTTATTTCAGGATCTGGTTTAATTTTTTACTGAGATTTTGAAACGAGTTCAGAATGTCGTTTTTCAATGTACTCTTTATTCCCTCACAAAGGGTAAAAATACATCAAATTTACTTCCCTTTCCGGGTTCGCTTTGTACGCTTATGGTTCCGCGATTGGCTTCAAGTACTGCTTTTACGTAACTCAAGCCCAGTCCAAAACCTTTTACGTTGTGTATGTTACCACTGGTTTGGCGATAAAACCGCTCAAATATTTTTGCCTGCACTGTTTTCGACATGCCAATTCCTTTGTCTTCCACCGAAATCAGTACACCTTTTGCTTCATTTTTTGTCGATATTATAATTTCCGGAGCCTCAGCCGAATATTTATTTGCATTGTCGATTAAGTTGTAAATAACGTTTGTACAGTGTATTCGGTCAGTGGAAATCATTGGGTTTGCAGCCTGAAAGCGGGTTTCAATTTTACCATTTCGTTTGTCAATCTGCAGCGCAATTCCCTGAACCGCATCGTTAATCAGGTCGTGTACATCAATGGTTTCCCAGTTAAATTCAAAGTCTTTTTTATCCAGCCGGGCTATTGTTAAAATATCTTCTACCTGTCGGTTCATGCGGGCATTTTCTTTTTTAATCATACCCGCAAAATATTTTATTCGCTCCGGATCGCCAACTACTTTTTCGTTGGTTATTGAATCGCTGGCCACCGAAATCGTTGCAATCGGAGTTTTAAATTCGTGTGTCATGTTATTGATAAAATCCGATTTCATTTCAGAAATTTTCTTTTGCCGGAGAATGTAAAAAATACTCAGGGCAAAGGTCACCAAAATGAACAAGGAAAAAAGGAATGACGCCAGGAGCAACCAGTTTAACGAGCGATAAATAAAACTATCCTTTTGCGGAAAGAATACTGCCAGTTTTATGTTTTTCTGGAAAATGTCGTTGGGGTAGAGTTGTGCCTGAAAAATGGAATTGGCAACCGTGGCCGAATCCGAAACGGCATGAGGAAAATTCATAACACTGTCGCGTTTTATTCCGAATTCAAAATCGAGCGGAATGTTTTTATCCTGCAGCTCCTTTTTCAGTGTTTCGTATATCAACTCCTCATCAATCTGGCGTATGTCCCACGACGAAAATTCGGTAACAACTTTGTTCGCCATCCGTTTTAAATTACTGGCTTTTACTTTAACACGCCTGGAAAGATCGGGTTGAATAATTTCGAAGTCTTTTAAATCGGTGAGCACCGAATCAATTTTTATGGTGCTAAAAGCATAAAGCGAATCGGCATCCGAAATAATGGTGTCTTTTCGGAATACCACCATTTTATCAGTGTCGATGTTTTCGCCTGCAATAATCAGATGTCCGTTTTTTGAGTTGGAACTGTACGAATAACTTATCGACCGGGCTACTTTGGGAGCTTCCGATTCGTCGTCGACTGTAATTTCGATTAATGCTTCGTTTTTGGCTGGAGCATATTCACGGATTATTTTTACGGGTTTTTTAGCCGCCGGCGATCGCCGGATCACCCGAATGGAGTCGTCTTTTTCAAACCACTGTATATTATTGTCAATGTCTGTATCAAATTCAAAATCATTTTCTCCACTTTTGATCCAGTGCAGCGAGTCGTCGTTGAACACCATTTCGTTTACCACTCCAAAATTATGAATGTCTTCCAGGCGGTTTACCGTTTGGTACAAAGCTTCGTTAACACTGCGCTTAAACATTTCGTTTTTCACCCGAATGGCATTGTTCATCCATACCAGTTGTACGGCTATAATCCCAAGTATTGAGATGCCCATAAGTACGATTAAAGCGGTGAAAATTTTCTTGTTCATGCCTCAAATATAGATATTTAAACAGGTTGAATTCAGACTTTAACTTTTCCTTAACAGATTTTAACCAGCCTTTAACGGATTGAGTGATAGATTGTAGGGTATATTTGTGTCAGAAATTTAAATCGAAAAATAAATAACATGAAACGAATTTTATCACTTACCGCAATTCTTGCATCGGCTCTTGTATTTACTTCAGCCATTTCAATTAATCAGTCGCCTTTAAATGTTCCGCAGGACGAGAAAGGGAAAAAACACATTAAAATGGTGAAAATTGGCGATGATGGTAAAAAAATGGAAATCGATACAGTTATGAAAGTTGATGAAGTGTTGATTTGGAATGGCGATACCATCGACGGTGGACATGCAATGAAATGGGTGTCGAAAGGAGATTTTGACATGGACATGGATTTCGATATGGATTTTGATGTTGAAGAGGATGGAAGTGGAAACGTCTTTATAATGAAGTCGGGGAATAAAACTGCACCTGCTGTTTATGAATTTAAAACAGAAGATGGAGACTCAAGCAAACAATATCGTATAAAGGTTATCGGTGGCGATGAGGCTGATGTTTTAAAATGGCACAGCAAAGGAGACAACGACATGTTTTTTGGCGCACCAGCTATGGCACCGGCACACAAAATCATCCGCATTGATAAGCAGGATGGGAATGTGATAGATTTGAGCGATCCCGGCATTATCTCGTTCGAGAAAAAAGAACTGAAAGACGGACGCGAAAAAATTACAATCGTTCGTGAAAAGCCGGCAAAAGAAAGTAAGGAAATACATGAAGAGATAATCATGAAAAGCGCTGGCAACAGCCCGGTTTTTATTCAGGAAGGAATGCCTCACAAAAGCAAACAAATTAAAGTGATTGCCGGCGACGACGGGAAAGTTGAAATTTTTGAAGATGGAAAAGTTTGGAATGTGCATGAAGGTGACGATGATGTACAGGTAATTGAAAAAGATGGTAAAAAGATCACCATTAAAAAGATCAAAAAGGATGGTGAGATGAAGGTGGATGTGGAAGTGGAAGAAGAAGTAGAAGAGCAGAAATAGATAAAAACAGTTAGACAGCTTTAAAAGCCGGATTGCCTTGTGTGATCCGGCTTTTTTATGCGAGTATAATTTTTACAAATTGATATTGCAGTTAAAAACGGATGCCTGGTTGTTTGTACAAACTATCGCGCTAAATGTTTCTGGATCATGGCAAGCAAACTTCCGCGTTTTAAGGGTTTGCTAATAAAATCATCGCATCCTGCATCGTATGCTTTTAAGCGGTCGTTATGAGAAGCATAGGCGGTTTGAGCAATTATTTTCAAATTGTGGTTAAATGCTTTTATTTTTCCGGTTGCTTCGTAGCCGCTTATATCGGGTAGCCCAATGTCCATTAAAACCAAATCAGGAGATTCCGATTTTGCCATTTTTACGGCATCCAAACCACAATCTGCGTGGATGACTTTTAAGTTGGCATTTACTAATATTTTTTGAATATAGGCGGTGTTTAAATAATTGTCTTCTACCAGCAGAATGGTTTGATTTTGAAAGGTATATTCCTTCTCTTCTTCGTCAGCTGAATGCCCCAGGTCGGTTTGCGTGGCTTTTTTGTACGGAATGGAAAAATAGAAAGTTGTTCCTCCCTGCTTTCCTTCTTTGCGGTTTTCGGGTTCAGATTTGAGCCATATTTTTCCTTCCAGTAATTCCAACAGCCCGTTAACAATTGATAGCCCCAAACCTGTTCCTCCGTAAAGCACTTTTTTATCGTGGTGAAGTTGTGTGAAACGTTCGAATATGGTGGCCTGTTTGTCGGGTGGTATGCCCAATCCGGTATCTGAAATGCTGAATACCAGATCTTTCTCATTTTCAATTTTACACCGCGCTTCAATTTTTCCGTGCTCGGTAAATTTAAATGCGTTGTTTATCAGATTGATCAGAATTTGTTTTAGTTTCCCTTTGTCAGAAACAATGATGTCATCTGCTGGTTCCAATGCCGAATGAAGGCTAAATTCGATGTGCTCTTTATTTATCTGTTTTTTGTGTTCGTTAAAGAACAGGTTCATTTCTTCGAATAATTCGCTGAGTTTAAAACCCTCGGGATGAATTGCCAGCTGTCCCGACTCTATTTTTGCAATATCGAGTATGTCGTTAATGATTTTTAGGAGATTGTTTCCGCTAAGATTTATGATGTCGGAAAACTGTTTCAGTTGTTCTTTATCGTCGAATGCATCCACCAGTAACGAAGAAAATCCCATAATGGCATTCATGGGAGTTCGAATTTCGTGACTCATATTTTGTAAAAATGCCGATTTTAAGCGATTGCTTTCTTCCGCCTGCTCCTTGGCTATTATTAGTTCTTTTTCTGCTTTTTTGCGTTTGGCAGCTTCCGCCAAAACATTTCGAACTTTTAACAAGGAGTAAATATATATGGCACTGGCAATAATTAGCAATATAAAAGCAATAATGGAATGGTCGCGAAACTGTGTAATTGCCGTGTAAATATCCTTTTCCTGGCACGATATGAGGATGGTCCAGTAGGTACTTCCCAGCGGAACACGATAAAAGGTTATGTATTCTTCCTCGTATTTTGATTTTCCCTTTGCTATTGTTTTTTGGTGAATACTTTTTGTTGCACCATTTTCAGTTTCCTTAATTTTTTGAAGTAAGTTGCTGGAGGAAGTATTGTGCTCTGTATTATTAAGGTATGAATTGCCGGTATGTCCTTCCAGCGAACAGAATATCTCAACACCATGTTTGGTAAGTAACCACGCATGACCCGTTCCTCTGGTTTTTATGTTCTGCAGGTAAAGCTCTCCAAGTCGGTTTATCGGGATTAAAATGGCTATACTTCCTTTAAATTCGTCTCCCTTAAAAACAGGTATGTGATAGGCTATGGTTAAGTATCCCTGCACCGACATAAATACGTCGCTAATTACAGGCTGGTGTGTAGTTAATACTTGCTGAACATGGAATTGGTAAGAAATGTCTTCGCCAACTACCGAAGGATTTAAAGGAAATGTTGACAATATTGTTCCGCGATTGTCAATTCTTGTAATGGCCGCTAAAATCTCTTTGTGCGTTTCAAAATAATTCTTCATTAATTCCTCACTCTTGTCGGTGGCTTCAATAACATCATCAAGCTTTGACAGGAAGGTGAGATCGGCATTACAATCATTAAAGAACGAAGTTATTCCCTGCGATGCAGTTCGTGCCAGTATAAGTTGTTCGTGGTTAAATTCATCAATTGTTTTAATTTTTATGTCTCTGTAAACCAAATAAAAGATGGTAAAAAACAAAACCAAAAGAATAGGTATTAGGGTGAAACGACCAGTGCCCGGTATTTTATTTAATTTTAAATGCTTCATGCATTATTCTGTATGTCAATTAGTACTGTATTGTTTAACGCCCATCTTTTTTGTAAAAGGGGAGTTACATTTAAGTGCTTTAAAGCTAACCAGAAAAGTAATGCAAAACAAGTGGATTTGATTTTCGAATTATCAAAATTTGAAAATGTTGGGCAGATTCAGGTTTTTTATGCTTACAGCCTCTCGCCAGTATCAGATGGCAATGGTAAAGCGCTGTAAAACAGAACACGACCGTTAAATAATGAGATGGATTACAATTTTGTATTAACATAAGTTCTTATTAATTTTACGGTACGACTGCCACTTCTCACAATCAATAACAAATAAAAAATACTGGTACAAACATGATAAACATACGACCCGCAGTAGAACAAGACTCGCTTGCCATATTAAACTGTATTCGCGGATTGGCTGAGCATGTAAATCAGCAGGAAATGGTAACTGCCACCGAACAGGACATCAGAAATACGCTATTTAAATCCGGCAGTCATGTGGAGGTTTTTATGGCTGAAAATGAAAACAAGGAAATTTGTGGATATACCCTGATTTTTAAAACCTTTTCTACATTTAAAGCAACCGCTAATTACTACATCGAAGATTTGTTTGTTTTTCCGGAATACCGTGGCAGGGGAATTGGTTTGCTGCTGCTGAATTTTGTAAACGAACATGCCCGAAAACAGGGTGCTAAAATTGTTGAGTGGTATGTAAACAATGCCAACACCGAGGCTCTGAATTTTTACAATAAACTGGGAGCAAAAGTGCTCGATTATAAATCGATATATTACCTGGAAACAGGTAACTAACTAATTATGAATAATAAAACTTAAAAAAAAGGATCGTATGAAATTTCAGGTGGAGTAATTTTCCGAAGTTTGTATAATCCTGCAACAATAGATTTTAATGCGTCTTTGCCTTATCAGGCCGAAGCTTCGAACAAGGTCTTTGGTTTACCATCTCTACATCAGAGGACCGGCCTCTTTTGGTCTTTGCGTGGAGTTAAAATGAAACCTTAATGAGAGCGGGAAGCTCCGAGTGTACGAGGAGATCACCCGTCCGAATTTGGGTTTTATGAAAATGTAGGGGAAAGACTAAAAGCAGCCTTGAACTTTTTGCTTCGTCCCGATTGAATCGGGATGAAGGCCTGCGGCAGCAATTTTAAAATCGACTAAAGGTCAAATTGACTTTTAGTGTGCCCATGTACTTTTGATATATAAATATTCAAATCGAGCTGATTTTACGGGTAAGCCTCAAAAAACTAAAACACAAAAGAAATGAATTTGAACTACATTTTGTTACAAGCAACCGGCTGGGAAATTGTTACCGCAGTTTCTAGCGCTGTAATGGCATTGGGAGTATTTGGTGCTGTACTAACCTTTCAGGCCAGCCAGCGCAGCAATCATTTGCAAACCATCGAAAAATGCTCCGACGAATACCGGCGTTACATGAAAAAGATTCAACGTGGAAAATTTAGTCCGTATCTCAAGCGCGATTTACTGGGCTTGTTTCATAAACAGCTGTTTTATGTGGAATATGGTTACTTACCGCATGCCATAAAAGTAGAATGGCTAAAGACCATGCACTCCATTTTACACGACGATTTGCTGCATGAAAAATACGGCAGACATTACACCTTTCCGTTAAAATACGATAAAATAGAGTGGCAGTCATTTGATAATATTGTGGAGTTTATGACTTTAAGCGAGACCCAAATAAAGAAGAAGCATGCCAAATTAAGCAAGAAAGAGCTTTGTGTTCTTTTGTATAAAAATAAATACCTGGGGTGGGGACAGCGCTTTAAATTGCTTTATTGCAAAAACCGAAAACAACAATGGCAAACTGCGTTTGAATTATAGTCTTTCGACCGGGAGTGGCCTGCTTATTTATTCCCCGGTTTAATTTCTTACACTGCACCTAATATCTACCCATATTTAAGTCATATTTCAGCAAATTTTAAGTTTCGGGAGGTGTCTTTTAGTCGATTTCTTTTTTAGTTGCCTCAAATTTTCAAACGTGGCAAACAAATAAATTATCCATGTTTAAAGATGTGCTAACCTGCAGTTAATTATTAACACAATAGATACATTTAAGAGATGTTTACGTAAACATTTGTTCTTGTTGCTTGATGTTATAGTAATCATTAGTTCATCTTTGTTTTTTTTTGAGATCTAACTTTGTCCCTGAATTTTATTCAATCAACAAACAAAAAAAACCAAAAAATTTAGTGTATGAAAAAGTTTACTTTCTCAAAAATTAACGTAGTTTTTATTCTTCTTCTTGCGGGGGTAATAACTAACACCGCGAAAGCGCAGAGTGGTTATGTAATCGGCGATTTTCACCAACACAGTACTTTTACTGATGGATCGTGGAGTATTGGGCACATGATGCAAAAAAATGCTGAATTTGGCCTGGACTGGTGGGCAAATAGTGAACATGGTGGTGCTTTTAACCGTTGGGGACTGGCGTCGGGAAAAGATTTTGGAACCACAGTTACATGGGCCGAAGCCGGAGTAACTTTATTGGGCGATAACGACGGGGAAAAAATGTTTCGTTGGCAGAGTTTGAAAGATTGGTCGTTTCCTCAAATCGAACTCTACCGTAAGGTTTTAGCCAATAAGGTTATTATTCAGGGATATGAAATGAATGTTCCGGGACATGAGCATGCAGGAGTTGGAATTATTTCAAGTCAATTTGATAGTATTGATGCTACGGTAAATCCATTGGCTGAATTTGAATATAAATTTGATGGTAGCGATACAGATAGTACTGGTGGTGCCGATATGGGTTGGGTAAAAAGCGTAAAAGAAGGCCATGCAAAAACCCTGGAAGCGATAGCATGGCTTCAGGCCAACTACGCCGAAGAAAGCTGGTTGGTGCCTGCACATCCTGAAAGAAAAAAGAAATATACTATTGCTGATTTCAGAGATATGAATAACGCCGGCCCTGACGTATGTTTTGGTTTTGAAAGTATGCCAGGACACCAGAAGTCTTCTGGCCGTGGAGGATACAGTACTTCAGCCGATGGTGGTGGTACGTATGGTGGCTGTGGTACTTATGCTGCAACAATTGGTGGATTGTGGGATGCTATGTTAAGCGAAGGTCGCAAATTCTGGTTGTTTGCCAGTTCTGATTTTCATGATGTGAATGGTGACTTTTACCCCGGTGAATACCAGAAAACATATACATATGTTACCGATAAGAAAGATCCAAAAGCAATTGTTAATGGTTTACGTTCAGGAAACTCGTGGGTCGTTGAAGGCGACTTGATTGATGTACTTGATTTCAGTTTAAAAAGCGATAATGTTGCTTACATGGGAGAAACAGTAAGCTGTGAAGATGGATATGCTCTTGTTGAGGTTATTATTCGTGATCCCGAAACAGATAATAATTTTGGAATGAATCCGGAGTTGGACCATGTTGATGTAATTATGGGCGACTTAACAGGAATGGTTGCACCAACTGATACAAATTACAATACCCCGGAAGCATCGGGTGCAAGAATCATTGCTCGCTTTGATGAAAATGGAGGTGTTACTTCTCCCAATGGAATTGAAAGCAAACCATGGATGAAAGTTGAGAACGGTAAAATTCTGATCTATTTTGCAATCCGTGTTGTTGATGGTTGTTATATTCGTTTAAGAGGTACTAATCAACCGTTGGCATTGGCTGGCGAAACAGACGAAAACGGAAATCCTGTTCTCGATTTTGAAATGGGAGATAACGATTCAACAAAAGCGGTTAACGATTTGTGGTTTTACTCAAATCCTATTTTTGCTGTTTCCGATAAAGTGTACGATGACAAAAGCTTGAAATCTGGCCTTCAAGAAGAGGATGTGACTTCTTCGGGAATTATTGAAGATATGGGTGATGTTTTTGTCTATCCAAATCCTGCAAACGATGTGGTTTACTTTTCGAATGTAAAAGCAAACAGTGCCATAGAGGTGTACAATATGTCGGGAACCCTTGTTTTAAATGGAACAACTGAAGGCAATTCTTTAAATGTGTCGTCGTTAAAATCGGGCATTTACCTTGCCAAAATTAATGATGGAACAAAGATGGATTCAGTAAAATTCGTTGTAGAATAAATGAATAGATAGTATAATAATATAGAGGCTTTCCGGTTGGAAGGCCTCTATTTTTAAAATCATTCATACCTTGCAATTCGTTCTGGTTTTACGAGGCAGGCAGTGCTTATAGTCAGACCGTTTTGAGGACTGTTTTTTTCATACTGCTAATTTTCACTACATTCGTTTCGCATTATCATCAAATAAATTAGTAAAACACACCCGGAAAATGCTGATTCAATCGCTGCATGAAACAATACAATTAAAAAAGGGAGAGTACTTTCTGGTACAGGGAAGTCAGTGTACTAAAATTGGGCGCTTACTGAAAGGTGTACTCAGAGGTTTTGTGTTGGATACAAGCGGAGATGAAATTACAACACATTTTTACTGCGAAGGCGACATGGTTATCGGGAGTTATCTTCCAAATGTAAATGTGCAGATGTGTATTCAGGCACTCGAAGATTGTGAGCTGTCGATTGCCAATTATGCTGAAATTATGTCGCATGTTAACAAGGACTCTGATATTACGCGGGTGGTAACAAAAGCATTTCAACAATTAAATTCGCAGTTGCAATCGCGGCTGGTTGCATTGCTAAACCTTGATTCTTCAGAAAAATACGAACGCTTTTTGAAAGATTACCCCGGGCTGATTAACCGGATACCTCATTATCACATCGCCAATTTTTTAGGAATTACACCCACACAACTAAGCAGGGCGCGTAAGAGCTTTATCAACAAATGTAAATGAAAAGCATACTGATTGTTATTTCCTTTGCCGGCGAGTAAAGAACAAAACAGTTATGCAAAGTAAAAATTTAGTGTTGCTCTGGACCGGTCAGCTGGTATCGGCACTTGGCGACAGAATGTACGCAATTGCCATTGCCTGGTGGATTCTGGAAGTTACCAACTCGCCAACAATTATGGGTTTGTATTTATTGTCGGCTACCTTGCCCATGGTGCTTTTGGGACTTGTTGCCGGGGCAGTTATCGACAAATCAAATCTGAAAAATGTGCTAGTTATTGCCGATGTGGTGCGCGGTGTCGGAATTGTTTTGCTTGGTATATTATTTCAATTTGGTAGCCTTTCTCTTTTTTCTGTATTTGCAATAACTGTCATTGTTTCGCTGTCGTCGGCATTTTTTAATCCGGCAGTAACCAGCATTATCCCGCACATTGTATCAAAAAATAAATTGGGAAATGCCAATTCGTTGGTGCAGTTGGTTGATGGTGTTGCAAAGGTGGCGGGACCATTTGCAGGTGTTGCTGTTGTGGCGGGGGTGGGATATTCGGGAGCATTTTATTTGAATGGTGTATCTTTTCTGCTTTCTGCTTTTTTCGAAGTATTTATTCGCTACAATCATAAAAAGACAGTGTGGAAAATTGCTTCGGATAAAAAACTGAAAAAAGGAAGGGTTTTAACGAGCGACATAAAAGAGGGATTGGTATATGTTTGGGGCAACGAAAAACTATTACATCTTTTGTTTTACATATTTGCGGCACATTTTTTTGTGGGTGCTGTTTCTGTGATGCTTCCGGTTATGGCAAAGTTTGTATCAAACAACAACCTCAATCTTTTGGGTATTTTAGAAGCGGTTTTGGGCGCAGGTTTTATTGTGGGAGCGCTGTTTTTAAGTCGTTTGCATTCCGATAAGTTTAAAGCCGATATGCTGCCTAAAATTTTTACAATCTTAGCTTGTTGTTTCATCGGTATTGGCAGTATCGCTTACTTCGACCATCTGTCAGTGTGGTTATTTATACCTCCCGTTTTTGTAATTGGTTATTGCATTGTATATGCTTCCATTAACTGGAAAACCTTTATTCAAACCGATACACCCAAAGAAAAGTTGGGGCGTGTTGCAGCAATTTCGTCGTTGGTTGGCGATATCACCCTGCCGGTAGCCTTTGCTTTGTATGGTTTCCTTTTCGATCAGCTAAATTTTGCATTTCTGACAATTTTGAGTGGAATTCTGCTTGTTGTCTCGGTCAACCTGATCGGTTTAAAATCGCGACAAAGACGTGCCTTGGTTATTCCGGTCAAGGCTGAATCAGGGAGGTAAGATACAGGTATCTGTCTTTGTGCTACGTCGGTTTTTGCATGCAAGACTGCCTACCAACCATAGGCTGTTTTATTGAGGATGCGCGATACGGAATTTTTATAAAGCAATATCTCCGCAGGGCAATTCCATATGGAACCATAGATGTTCCAAACGTCAGAAGAATAATTCCATAGAGAATATCGATGAAGCAAGCGTGCCGAAAGCCTAAGCAATGTCTCCGAGACATAATTCCCTAAGGAGTCATAGATATTCCACATAGCTGCAAGATAATTCCATAGAGAATGTCGATGAAGCAATGTTGCTGAAAGCTTCAGAACTAGAGCAGAAAGACAATTCTTAGCTGGCACAAGTATAATTCGTTCCTTTCAATCTTTTCTCAATCCCTTCAATCTTCATCAATCCTCCCCCTCCAGCCAGTTTTTAAAGTCTTTCACTTTTTCGCGGGCCACCAGAAAGTCGTCGTCGTTGGCCTGCATAACTTTTATTTTTAAACGCGAGTTGCTGTAGGTCACCACGTCGCTGATGCTTTTTAAGGCAACCAAATATTTGCGGTTGATGCGGAAAAATACTTTCGGATCAATCATCCCTTCTACCAGTTCCAGACTCTGGTCGAGCAGGTAATCTTTACCATCCGAAAGTTTTGCGTATGTCCCTTTTTCGAAGCTATAAAAATAGAGTACGTCACTTGTTTCTATTACGCGTAGGTGTGTACCCACTTTAACCAAAAAGCGTTCTTTGTAGTTTTTTGTTTTAAGCGACGATACAATTTCCTGTAAAATTCCCGGTGTAATGTTCGACGTTTTGGGTAGCGTAAGTTGTTCGAATTTGATGAGGGCTTTTTCAAGATCGGCACGGTCGATGGGTTTCAGGAGGTAATCGATGCTATTCACTTTAAATGCCTGGATGGCATACTGATCAAAAGCCGTGGTAAAAATAACGGGAGAGGTAAATTCAACTTGTTCAAAAATCCCGAAACTTAATCCGTCGCCCAGTTGAATATCAAAAAAGGCCAGCTCAGGTGCTTCGTTGTTTTTTAGCCATTCAACCGTGGCTTTTACTGTATCGCATACGGCCATAATTTGTGCCTTCGGTTGTAATGCCGAAATATGAGCCGCCAGTTGTGCAGCTGCCAGGGGTTCGTCTTCTACTATTAGTATTTTCATGTTTCTAGCTACAAGTTGCAAGTTATAAGCTTCAAGCCTGATTTTAGCATTTATGGTTTTTAGTTACAAGTTACGAGTTTCGAGCCGAGAGTTTTTTATTAAAGCATTATTACATTCAATCCGTCTATCCTTCGACTTCGCTCAGAATGACTTTCGGTAAACTGCGACTGCGACTAAAAACTTTCTCAATCTCTTTCAATCTAAATCAATCTCCCTCAATTACCCAATTACTCATTCCCTAACTCCCTTCCTCAACCTTAATAAGCGGCACACTCACCCTGAAATAATGGTCGTTTTTTGTTATCCTCATTTTTTCACCGGTGAGGTATTCGTATCGTCCGGCCAGATTTTTAAGCCCTGTTTTACTGGTTTTCTCCAAAAGAGTTTTGGTTTGAAGGTTGTTTTCAACCACCAACTCGTAATCGTCGGAAATGGCGATCACAATGTTTAGCGGACTGGCTTGTGAAATTTCGTTGTGTTTAATGGCATTTTCAACCAGTGCCTGCAGCGACAAAGGAATTACCTTCCCATCTACTTTTGGATTGGCAATTATGTCTACCTGCAGTGCTTCCCCAAAACGAATCTGTTGCAAGTAAATGTATTTTTTTACAAAGTCGATTTCATCTTTCAGCGAGATAATATCGAGGTCTTTAAAGTGCAATACGTCGCGGTAAAAATGCGACAGCTCGCGGTTAAAATTTTTGGCTTTGTTGATGTCGATGTCCATAAGACTGCCCAGCACATTTAAGCTGTTAAACAGAAAGTGGGGATTTATCTGGTCTTGCAAAACTTTGTACTGTAATGCAAGCGATTGTCGTTTAACTTCTTCTTTTTGTTGCAGTTCGTTGCGCCAGGCTTTAAAAAACGACATGGCATAAATAATGGCTGCAATAATAATGAAAATGATGTATTCAGCAATAATGGTTCCGCGGTTGTGCATCCAGAACAACTCCCATTCGCGATCCATGATGTAAATAAACCAAAACCAGTTAACTACCCAGATAACAAAACTTGAATAAAGGGCATGCATCAGTAATGCCCGAATTACACTTTGCACCGGACGGTTTACCCAGTCGATAAAACGTTTTTCGAACCAGCCAAAAAGGTAGCCGTTGGCAAACAGAGGAAGACCCAAGCTTAAGGAATAGCCGCCATTCCAGACATACTGCATAAATGGCATTTTTAACGAGCCACCCATTAAAACAGTTGTAATCAGCCCGATGAGGATGGAAACAACAAAGGC
Source organism: uncultured Draconibacterium sp. (assembly GCF_963675585.1). NCBI lineage: Bacteria > Pseudomonadati > Bacteroidota > Bacteroidia > Marinilabiliales > Prolixibacteraceae > Draconibacterium > uncultured Draconibacterium sp. The sequence goes on along the minus strand of NZ_OY776414.1, from coordinate 3,780,828 downwards.
CACCAGCCAGTTTATCATTACGCGTTTACGCATGTAGATTGTTTTATTTGATTTTTGAGTTTTCAAGATAGATAAATTTTGGAAAGTTGAATAAAGAAATGATTTTTAAAACCTGAGGAGATTGATTGTTCGCTTGAAACAATCAATCTCCATCAATCTTTTATCAATCTCCATCAATCCAAATTAGCACATTGTTCGAGCAACTGCCCGTTATGAATATTTCCCCAGGTAGGCATTAATGGATCGGTTTGTTTTACAGATTCAAACATTTTGGCAGCTTTCTCCAGATCAGGTTTGGCTTTTTCGGCACCTCCGCCAAAAAATTTAGGAGTGTGAAATGTGTTGCTTCCGCGCAGGTAATAGACCCGTGGATTCTCAGCATTTAACTTTTCTGCTTCGGCAATTGCCGATGATGCTTTCATCGAGTATTTGGCACCTTTGCTCATGTCGGTAATCCGAAGTTGATAAACCAGGGCCTGCAGCGCGCAAATTTCCGATTCTTCGCTGTATTTCTTTTGAAGTTCATCAATCAGGCTTTGTGCTTTGTCCAGTTGTTTGTGTTTGTCATCGGCATCCATTTCATCTAAAAAAGTAGAACGAACAAAACAATAGGCAGCGTAATAACTTGGCAGCCATTTGTCTTGTTCGGCAATTCCAATGCGCTCAAACTGATTGGCCAAAGCTTGTAATTCAACCGATGAATTTAAAGCATACAATTTGTCGATGTTGGTTTTCATTGTTTCTTCGTATTTCGAAGAAAAAGCTACTGTTGCGATTGCTACGAGAAAGATTGTAATAATTGTTTTCATGATTTTGAATATTAATGTTTATTACTGTTTGATTTATTTGTTGATTCAAAGTTCCGTTGAATCGGGCGGTTTTGAAATTCTTCCTGACCGAACTGTTGATTCTGTTGGATGAACTGTAGATTTCTTTTATTGTCATTTCGAATGCCGGGAACGAGGAATGAGAATTCTGTTGCATCTAAGAGAATATGTAGCAGATTTCACCACCCCACCGCTGTAAACGCGGCCCCCCTCCTGGGAGGAGGGGAAATTTACTTTCTGGAAGCCTGTTTATTGTTTCAGAATTTATTTGAACTTCGAACTTTCTCCTCCTTTTAGGACGGGTCAATCCGTAAACTGACGGATGTGAGGTGGTTAATAAATTGTGGATTGGAACTTTTCTTAAAAATTCAGAAACAATCCTACAAATACCATCCGTTTTAAATCGCGTTTCACAGGGACAAGGGAACTGCTTTCCTGTGTACTTTCAATTCCGGTAGGGCGGTAGCTAAGAACATTGTCGTTGCCCAACACATTATTTAACGAACAGTACAAAACTGAATACTGGTTGCCGATGTAGAAGATGTGGCTTAAATTCAGGCTTAAATCAGTGTAGGGTTTGGTTTTTTTGTCGTTAAAAGCGGTTGTCCCCGGATCGTTGTATGGTCGGCCACTGGCTGCGGTAAATGAGCCACCGAATTGGGTGTTTATTTTATTTACCCAATATTTTCCTACAAACGAAACTGTATGATTGGATATAAAATCGGGTGTAGCTTTTTCGGGGTAGTATTTGTATTTGCGTTTTGTGTCGATGTACGAATAGGTGATCCAGTAGTCGAAACCTTTAATGCTTTTCTGATCGCGCCAAAAAATATCAAGTCCACCTGCGTATCCGTTGCCGTTGTTCTGAAGATTTTGGGGCAAGGTGTTTTCGCCTGTTTCGTAGCTTATCAGCTGTGAGTAGTTTTTGTAGTATGCTTCAGCCCGAAACAACCGATCTGATACATTCCCAAATTGGTAGCTTAAAATATAGTGTGTTGCTTGCTCAAAATTCAGATTGGTGTTTAGCTTTAAATAATCGGCTTGCGGAGTTTGGTAATACATTCCCCAGGCACCTGACAGTTGCGCTTCTTTGCCGGTTTTCCAGGCCAGTGCAAATCGGGGGGCCACATTCCATTTGTTGATTACGCTCGAATATTCAGAGCGTATCCCAGGACGAACGGCTAAGTTTTTACTAAATTTTATTTCCGGTTCGACAAAGGCAGCAACAAGATGGTCGTTAAAATCACCCGAAAATGTTGGTCCTTCAAAAGAAGTATACTCCTGCGTGTAGGTGTTGAATGTTTCGTTGGCTCCCCAGGTAAGCTTAACTGCATCGGATATGTCGTGAACTATTGCAAAACGGCTCTCGATGTTGTACTCTCTTGTGTTTACATCGTCCAATTTGAGACCCAGGTTGTTGTTTTGGTATGTGGAAGAAACTCCAATTCTGTAGCACGTTTTTTCAGACAAACAGTCCCGATACGATAAATTAGAATAAACAGTGGTTCCGCTATTGGAAATTAACATCGAATTCCCGTCGGTTCCCATTGGGGTATTGTAGGCAAGATCTCCCCGATCGGCTGTAACATAGGCTTTAAAAATTCCGGACGAATTGGGTTTGTAACGAAAAATGGCTGAAACATTTCCCGATTCAACGGGTTTTTCCCAATCAATACTGCGATTAAATACTTTGTCGTAAACTTCAAGATTTGTATAACTTCCTGATAAAGTTAGTGATGTTTTGTCCCAGCGCCGGGTTGTATTTGCCTCGGCACCAATGCTCATTAATGATACACCGGTAACATCAGTTTCGGCCAAACCACTTGAATTCAGAACCAGAACCGACGAAAGCGCCTGACCATATTCGGCTGAATAACCACCGGTATTAAACTGTACACCGCTAAAAAGCGAAGGCGCAAATCTTCCACGCGTTGCCACATCCGGCGTTTTCGAATAATATGGTTTTGCTGCAATTAAGCCGTCAACATAGGTAGCTGTTTCGTATGAATCGCCGCCACGCACAAGTATACGTCCGTCGTCTCTTGCTGCCTGGGTGCCGGGCATGGTTCGAATCGCCGCCATTACATCGCCATTGGCACTTGGTGTAGTGTACACATCCAAAGGTTTCATTACCGAGGCTCGCCCTTCATCGTCAGCGGTGAAACTTCCGGCAGTAATGGTTACGGCATCCAATGTATTTACGCTTTCTGCTATGGTAATTTCGATTGAAACGTCGGACGAAAGATCTATTTCATTTCGCCAGGTTTTATAGCCAATGGATGAAGCAATTAATGTTTGTATTCCTTTTTCTGTGGTGGTAAAACTAAAGTTGCCATCACCATCCGAACTGGCACCGTCGTATGTGTTTTCAATAAAAATATTAACGCCCGGAATTGCCTCTCCGTTTTTGGATAAAACATTTCCGCTTATTCGCGTTTGGGCATGTCCCAATGTGAGGGAAAAAAGTAAGATAATTGCTAAAATTGTTTTCATGACTTTGTATTGTTTAAATCTCGATTCAAATCTCCGGCAAATTCAAGGCTTACGAAAAGTAAGCTTACCGAACTGTTGAAAATTCGGGATGGATTGTAACTGTTGCCACAAAATGTATTTTGGCTTACATGCCGGAACCAAAATATTTGTTAAATCCGACTGAACAACTTGAGTGTTATTTTCTTAATGAAATAAAAAAGGATACTTTTGTCCGTTCAAAATTTGTTATCAAATAAAAAATAGATAGAAATGGCTGATATTCAGAAAACTTTATTGATGATTCTCGACGGATGGGGAATCGGTGATGGCTCGAAAAGCGACATTGTAGCAACTGCTCCAACCCCGTTTATGGATTCGTTGCAAGCTAAATATCCTCACTCGCAGTTGTTGGCAAGTGGCGAAAATGTTGGTCTGCCCGACGGACAAATGGGAAATTCAGAGGTGGGACACCTGAATATTGGTGCCGGCCGTGTTTTGTATCAGGATATGGTAAAAATTACAAAAGCCATCCGCGACAAATCGTTGTGGGAGAATGAGAAAATTGTTGAAGCCTATTCGTATGCAAAAGAATACAATAAAAACGTTCATTTGATTGGTTTGATTGGCCCTGGTGGAGTTCACTCGTTGAGCAAACACATGGTGGCGCTTTGTCAGATTGCAACCGATATGGGATTGAATGATGTTTTTGTACATGGTTTAACAGATGGCCGAGATACCGATCCACGTTCTGGTTATGGATTTATCGAGAACGATTTGAAAGACCTTGAAGGTACTGTTGGAAAATTTGCATCGCTTATTGGTCGTTACTATGGAATGGATCGTGACAATAATTTCGATCGTTTAAAACTGGCATACGATTTATATACTCAAGGGAAAGGTGAAAAATCAACGGATGTTCTGGCTAGTATGAAAGCATCGTATGATGCCGGAATTACCGATGAGTTTTTGAAACCGGTTGTAATGGTTGACGAGGCCGGTGAGCCTTTGGCAAAAATTGAAGATGGAGACGTAGTTATTTGTTTCAACTTCCGTACCGATCGTTTGCGCCAGACAACCATCGCTTTTACACAAAAAGATCTTCCGGAGTTTGGAATGCATACCATGGATTTGGAATGGTACACCATGACAACTTATAAAGCCGATTTTAAAGATGTAAACGTGATTTTTGAAAAAGACAATGTAACCAATACTATGGGTGAAGTTGTTTCTAAAGCCGGTTTAAAACAAATCAGGATTGCAGAAACTGAAAAATATGCCCACGTAACTTTCTTTTTCAGTGGTGGACGCGAAGCAGAATTTGAAGGGGAAAGCCGTCTTTTGGTTCAATCGCCCAAAGTGGCAACTTACGATTTACAACCTGAAATGTCGGCACCCGGAGTTCGTGATGCAATTGTTCCAAAATTGGAAAATGGTGAAGCAGACTTTGTTTGTTTGAATTTTGCCAACGGCGACATGGTTGGACACACAGGAGTTTATGAAGCTGTTTATAAAGCAGTAGAAGCGGTGGATGCTTGTGTGAAAGACGTGGTAACTGCGGCGCAAAAAGGAGGTTATGATGTGATGATTATTGCCGACCATGGAAATGCAGACAACGCAGTTAATGAAGATGGTTCGGAAAATACAGCTCACTCGTTAAATCCGGTACCTTGTATTTTTGTAACTGAAAAAGATGGCATTACATTGGATAACGGTATTTTGGCTGACGTAGCTCCTACCTTGTTAACAGTAATGGGGCTTGAAGTTCCTGCAGAAATGACAGGAAAAAATTTGATTAAGTAAATTGTAGTATATTATATAAGTCATTCCGAAGAAAGCGGGAATTCTGATTTTGCGGAACACTCTCTTTGTTCGGGATGACTTTTTTAGTTGAAGAATGGTGGTTGAAATAGGGCGTGCAATATTAAGTCGTGAAATTTTTGAGAAGCATTTTCTTTGTGATATTCTTAAATGCAAAGGTGCATGTTGTATTGAAGGAGATTCAGGGGCTCCTTTAACCGATGAAGAAGCCATTTTAATTGAACAGGAATACAATACTTTTGCCGACCTACTCCCTGAAAAGCACAAAGCAGAAGTGGTTAAGCAAGGTTATTCGCTCATTGATGAAGACGGTGATCTGGTTACGCCACTTGTTGACAACCGTCAATGTGTTTATTCTTATTATAACGACAAAGGGATTTTGAAGTGTGCCATCGAAAAAGCTCATTTTGATGGAAAAACCAAATTCAGGAAACCCATTTCTTGTCATTTGTTTCCCATTCGTATTACCGAATATAAACGTTTCGATGCAGTTAATTACCAGGAATTGGATATCTGTAAACCGGGTCGGGTTTGTGGAGCATCGGAAAAACTTCCATTGTATAAATTTCTGAAAGAACCACTGATTAAAAAATATGGTGAGGAGTGGTACAGTGAAGTAGAGCTTGCAGCTGAGCATTTGCTTTCATCGAAATAGAACAAAAGCGTCTCTCTTTTTTGTTCTGAATCAAAAAAACATAGTACAATTATTGGTCGTTCTTAGGTGTCCCATAAATGGTATGTGTCCCAAAGAGTAAATAAGTGTCCCATTTGGGGACTGATAATATTTTTGGCACGAGACGTAACATTCACAAAGTGAGTGTGTTGTGAGTTTTGGCATTTGGATTGCTTTATTAAGAGCGTATCGGACGCAAAATGATACAAGCTTTTTGAAGAATATTAATTACAAACAAATAAACAACACAACATCATGAAAAAAGTATTATTAATTACAGCAGTTTTAGTTTTAGGAGTAGTAGCAGCAGTTAAAGCACAGGATACAGATGCAGCTGCACACAAAGTTTCAATTACAGTTCCAAGTATTAATTTAGTTGATGTGGAAAATGCAAGTGGTGAAAACGCAAGTGTATTGACCTGGACTCTGGATGCAAGTTCCTGGATTACTGAAGCAGGAGATTTTAACACAACTCTTTCGAATCCGGAAACATTTTACTTGCAGTATACATCTGTAGTAAATAAAAATAAATCACACAAAATTACAGCGGAATTAACAACAAGTGATTTACCATCGGCATTTGAACTGCAATTGAAAACTGCTGAATCAACAAATAACAGTAAAAAAGGAAAAGTTGGAAAAGGATCAGGTGACTTTCAGGCATTAAGTAAATCTTCAGCAACTGAAATCGTTTCAGGTATTAAAACTGCTTATACAGGTACAGCAGCAAAAGACGGACATGCATTGAATTATCAGCTTGTAATTAATCCAAATGACAAAGATTTTGGAGATTTGGAAGCTGATGAGTATAACGTAACAGTTACTTATACAATTACTGAATAATAAAAGAGGGAGCAAAGAATAGTGTATTGGGGTAGGCTTTTAAGTCTGCCCTTTTTTTGTGCTTGCTTTTATCAGCCTTTTTTACCCTAAAATTCAGCAAATTGTACGCTTATTATGTGCTTGAATGTTTTTTATGTTCGATGCAGAAGTGGTAATTTTAGGCATGAAATTAAAAGCATCCATATTAGCACTCGTAATTTTTGCCTTTATTTCGTTTGGTTATGCCCAGGACAATACGGCATCACAAAAAGTAAATGTGTCGGTTCCTGAAGTGGCATTGCTCGGTTTGGTTTCTGAAACGCAGACTGATGTTAATTTGAATGCAATAGCTCCTGATGAGGCTGGCAGCGAGGTTAAAATTACCAGGCAGACAAAGGGAAGTGTTTGGGTCAACTATTCTTCTGTTTTATCAAAATCAGCAAAAAAGCGAAAAGTGATCGCGATGGTTCAAGGCGAAATTCCCGAAGGTGTTGTTTTGAAAGTGGAAGCTTCGGAATATTCCGGTTCAGGAAAAGGGAGATTAGGAAAATCTACAGGAGTGGTTACGCTTTCAAATCAACCAAGCGATGTAATTGTTGATATCGGCAGTTGTTTTACAGGTACTGGTGTTAACAATGGACATTGTTTAACTTATAATATGGAGCAGGACATAAGTTCTGATAATTTTGCTCTTCTTTCTCAGGCTCAGAAATCTGTAAACGTAGTGTATACTCTAACGGATTATAACTAGTTTTTCAACCTTTTGTTTTTCAACCCAAAGATTGATATTTTTAGCGGTTATAAGGTTTTCAAATCAGTGACTTTAATAAATTTGATACAAGATGAAAATTCTAAGCCATTTGATACTGCTCTTAACTACTTTCATTATGCTAACTACAGTTCCTGCCAAGGCAGGAATAGTTGTGTTAAACGGTCTTTCTCATGAAAACCAGGTGGAAGCAGGAGGTTCTTATCGGGGTACTATCGAAATTCAGAATACAGGATCGGCCGGTAAAGAAGTAAAAGTGTATGTAAAAGATTATTGGTTTTCTTATTCCGGAGAAAACAGACACGATCCGGGTGGTACTTTGGCACGATCGAATGCCGACTGGATTTCGTTCAGTCCGGAGTTGTTAACGCTTGATTCGGCAGAAGTGGCAACCATTAATTTTGAAGTGAAAATACCGGAAGTTGATTCTATTCGGGGAACATACTGGAGTGTTTTAATGATTGAGGGTGTTACACCTCCGGATACAAATAACATTGATCAGGGAGTAAAAATTAACACCGCAATTCGTTATGCCGTTCAAATTATTTCAAATGTTGGCTCAAGTGCAAAAAGTAATTTGAAGTTTTTGGGAATGGAAATGGGGCAGGAAAATGATGAGAATGTGTTGTATGTAGCTGTTGAAAATACAGGAGAAAATATTTTACGGCCCGAAATAAGTTTAGAGTTGTTTAATGAAAGTGGGCAATCGGTCGGAATTATCAGAACGGATAAACGTAAAACTTTTCCGGGAACTTCGGTTTTGGCCACTTTGGTTTTGGACAAAATAATACCGGGCAAATATTCTGGAGTATTGATTGCCGATTGTGGGGAAGATCGACTTTATGGATCTAACTTATCGCTCGAAATTGAATAATGCACAAACGAATTGCAGTAATATGGGTATTTGTTTTAACAGTTGGATTTTCGGTTTTTGGCCAGGAATCAAGCCTTGTTTCTGTGAAGTTTATCAAACAAAATCTATCGGTTCTTCCAAACGAAGTTGTAAATATTCCATTTTTCGTCATCAATAATAGTTCCAATCCCATTCCGCTTAAACTTGATGTTGACGTACCTGATGGCTGGAGTATTATTACAAAACTGGAATTGGATCATTTAAATCCCAACGAACAAAAATTTCTGGTAATAAGTACGCGCATACCTGCTACTTGTGCGGTAGGTGATTATAAATTAAGTGCCAAAATTTACGATTCAGATAATAATAATGTGGTAAGTACAGCAACGGGTATTCGTGTGAATGAAGTTGAAAAAATTGTACTCGAACTGGTTCAATCATCGCAGAATATTCGTGCCGGTGAAACTTTTAAAGCTCAGTACCTGATTCAGAATATGGGAAACTCGGAGAAGACGGTGTTTATAGAGACCTCGAATTGTGATGTGGACGGAGAAGTTAATGTTCGGTTAAAACCGGGAGAAAGCAAAAACATTAATGTAGTAAAAGAAACCAGCGATGAGTTGACTTCAACTCAGAAGGAATTTGTAAGTGTAAGAGCAATGTTAGCCGGCGAAGTGATGGATAGGGTTTTTCATACCATGTTTATTTTTCCGGTAAAAACATTCAAGCAGGATTTGTTTTTTCGGTACCCGATTGATGCTTCAGTTTCGTATTTGGCTTCCAATCAGAATGATTCATACGAGTGGGCATCGCAGCTCGAAATCTCAGGTAATGGATTTTTGGACCAGGAGTCAAAGCATCATCTTGAGTTTTTGATACGAGGGCCAAATAACTCAAATCTAAGTTATCTTGGCTTGTACGATCAGTATTATGTGGCCTATGAAAATAAGAATGTTGAATTTACACTCGGGCAACAGTCGTATAAGTTTACTCCGCTTACCGAATCGTCCCGATTTGGTTTTGGGGTTGAAAATAAGGTGAAACTAAACAATGGACTTTCTGCCGGATTTGTTTATGTAAAACCGCGCTTTTACGAGGAGATTGAAAACGAGTTGGCTGTGTATTCGCAGTACGAGAAAGATGAGCGCAACAGGATAACTTTATTTGCGGTACAAAAGAAGAATAAAGGAATAAGTGATCTAACCTATCTTTTTAGTTTGGGTGCTGCTTTTCAGCCGTTTAAAAAAACCTCTGTTGAGTTGGAGGCTTCGAGAGGTTTTTGGGGCGATGTGGCCAATAATGCCTACCGGGCAAATTTAAACTCTCAGTTTTCAATTTTTAACATTGGGGGTAGTTACAATTATGCGGGTAAAAATTATCCGGGGTATTATACAAATTCTACATTTTATTCTGCCGCTTTGTCTGCTCAAATTCATCCAAAAATTAATGTAGGTTTATATGCCCGTCAGGACTTCTCAAATGCAGAGTTGGATACATTTTTTGTTACTGCACCTTATTCCCGGTCGATGCAATATTTTGTGAATTACAACATAGCTTCGCAAACGTATTTAAAAATTTACTGGAACGAAAGTGAACGAAAAGACCGGCTTTCTGCTGAGAAATTTCATTATGAAACACGGTCTTTAAACTCGCAATTTTCGCAGCGGATTAAACGTTTTTCGTATTCTTTGCATGGCGCATATGGCGAAACCACCAATTACTTGTTGAGCGAGGTTTCCAACAAACAAAATACTTATCAGGTTTCAACCAATCTGGCTTATCAACTGAATAACAAACATTCGGTTCGTGCGTTTGGTACCTATTCAAATTTAAACAGTTTTGTTACGGGCGACCAGCGCGATGTAACTGCAGGTTTGGCCATTAACAGTCAGGTAATGAAAAATCTTAAAGCCAGTGCTTATTTGCAAAATGCCTACAATATTGATGACTACTACCGCAATAGAAATTTGATGCAATTGCAACTTGATTATTCGTTTACAAAAAGCAGTAACCTGATAATACGAGCGTACAATACTTTGTTTAAAACCGAAACCGAGAATTCTGAACTTTTTGTTTCGGCTACTTATAAACAGCAAATTGGAGTGCCGTTAAAACAAACCATGCAGGTTGGCGATGTATCGGGGCGAATTTCCAGATCGGACTCCGAGCCGCTTGAAGGAATTGTTGTGTCGCTATTAAATAAAACAACTATAACCGGACAAAACGGGGAATTCCGCTTTCGGTCAATTCCTCCCGGAATTTTTCTTTTATCCATCGACCGGTCGGAGTTTGCCATTGACGAAATGCCGAATGTCCCTTTGCCTCTTCAGCTTGAAGTAGTGGCAAATGATGAAGCCAATTTAAACATTGGAATTACAAAAGGAGCCCGGCTGTTTGGAAGATTTGTGCTGAAAGGAAAACCTTCCCGCTTGCCGGAGTTGGGCTCAATTCTTTTAGAATTAAAAAGTGAGTTTAATACGTATCGAATTACCACAAATGCCGATGGCGAATTTTCATTTCCTTTGGTTTTGCCGGGATCATGGACATTTCGAATCTATGATAATTCAATACCCGATGGCTTTGAAGTGGATAAAAAGATATATGAAATGAAACTTAGACCAGGCGAGCAGCATGAGCTACTTGTTGATATTCAGGCAAAAGAACGGAAAATTGTTTTCCAAAACCAGAATGTTTCCTTGTCCAGTTCCGGCACGCAGGGATTAAATTCATTGTCGCTATCGAACGAAACAAAACCAGTTAGTACTAAAAAAGCCGACGATTTATTTTATTCCATTCAGGTGGGTACGTTCTCAAAAAGACTCGATCCCAACTCTTCGTTTTTTAAAGGCTATGGTTTTGAAATTGAAAAACAATTAAATAACTTTTACAAATATTTTATTGGCCGTTACAGTACATTGAGCGAAGCAAACGAAGCGAGGCAGAAACTGGAAAAGGAGTTTAAGGGGGCTTTTGTAGTTTATTTTAAAAACAACGAACCGGTTGATATAAATGACAGATAATCTGAAAATGAAAACACAAATTAAATACATACTTATTTTGTTGGTCATCTTTTTGTGTGGATTTAATGCTTCTGCGCAATGGAATGCTGAAAAGGAATTGGAGGTCACTTTTTCAATACCTCCGATAGCACTTTTAGATATTGAACCAGGCATTAACAATGCCATTTATTTTTCAATTTCGCCGGCAATCGAGTCGGGTGCATCGCCGCAAATTCAGGATGTATCAAGCGAAACTCTTTGGTTAAACTATTCATCGGCTTTATCGGCCATTCATGGTTCGCGCAAAATTGTGGCACAAATTACAGGCAGTGATTTGCCCGACGGATTAAAATTGAATGTGGAAGCGTCATCGTATCGTGGTTCAGGCAAGGGAAATCTCGGACATTCGGCCGGAAAAATTACTTTGTCGAGCCAGCCACAGGCAATAATTACCGATGTGGGAAACTGCTATACCGGAGATGGGGAAGGGAACGGTCACTCGCTTACATTTTCAATCGAGGTGGATGATTATTCAAAGATTACGGCAGACGACGAATCGGCATTTACTATTGTATACACTATCAGCGATAATTAATTAAATAGTATGAAAAGCTTTTTACTTACTTTGGCAATTTTGATCTCATTTCTGGTCGCGTCTTCGCAACAGCTAAAACTGGAGATTAGCGGAAATGTGAATTTTGATAACTCGCTGTTTACAATAAATGAAGCCGGATTGGATTTTCCTTCAGTTTTAGAAACGCAATCATCTATTTATTTAACCGTTTATCAGGATGATTATTTTACCAAAAAGAATAATCCAAATTCGAAATGGAGAATTGCCATTTTTAAACAAGACAATTGGAGCGATGATTTAAAAATGGAGGTGAAACGATCGGGGAGTGGAAATAACTTAGGAAATAACGGACATCCGAATATACATGGAGGCGAAAATTACCAGGTAGTAAGAAATACCGAAGATCAGTTTATTGAAGGAAAAGGTGAAATTGGCGATATTCCTGTAAGTCTTAAACTCAGTGGATTTTCAATTACCATGGGAGCCGGGTCGCATAACACCAAAATTCTTTTTACAGTATACGAGGGATGGTAGTAAATACTTAAATTTGCAGGTATGACACTAAAAAACTTGATTTTAACTTTTTTACTGGCAATGGCAGTAGTTGCGTGTGAAGATCGCGAACCAGAAGCAGTGATTGTTCCGGAATGGTTAAAACCGCGTTTGGAAGAGCTGGAAAGCTCTGGCAATTGTTACGGTTGCGAAGTGCAACGCTGGACGTATAATGAAGAATATTTTTACCATGTTTATTGTGGATATTGGTCGTGTTCGAATTGCGAAATCTACCATTACAATGGCGATCTGGTTGTTTGGGGAGAAGGAATTGATCATGTTGATTTTGATAAAAATAAAAGCCGCCCAATAAAAGTGTGGGAATGTGGTGATGAATTATAGCCCTTTTGGGGGGCGTAATTGTTTTCTATTCCATTATTTCTACTCTGTTTCCATCCGGATCTAAAAATATGCTCTCGTAACAGCCGTCTCCGGTTGTTCGTGGCTCGCCTATAATTTTAAAACCATCTTTTTTTAATTCTTTGGTTAGTTGGTCAACTTTATCTTTTGATCCAACTTTAATGGCAAAATGAATTATTCCGGTAAATTGTTTTAACGGATTATCTTTCGATTTCGGAATACCGGGCATTTCCATTAGTTCAAGTCGGCAGTCGCCACCAAACGATAAAAAATACGAGCGGAATTCGCGCGAATGGTTGTGGTAAATTTCATTGGATGAAGCATCAAAGTAATGCATGTAAAAATTGCGGAGTCCTTCAAGATTTGAAGTCCAAATGGCAAGGTGGTCAATTCTCATATCGTAAATATTTTTCAGTTAAATGTACAAAACCTGCCACATTAATACCGAATCGTAAATGTTAAAAATTACAATCCCACTCATTAAAAAACTGTTGCAGAAATTCTTCCATAAAACGGTGTCGTGTTTTAGCTATGCGTACCGCGGCTGGAGTATTTAACCGTTCTTTGAGCAGGAGTAGTTTTTCGTAAAAGTGATTGATAGTTGGTGCAGTGCTTTTTTTGTAGTCTTCAAAACTTTTGTGCATTTCGGGCTTGCTTTCGGGGTGGTAAATCAATCTGTTTTTATGGCCTCCGTAGGCAAAAGTACGGGCAATTCCAATGGCGCCAATCGCATCCAGCCGATCGGCATCCTGCACAATTTTCGCTTCCTGGCAAATGGCTTTAGTATCTACCCGGGCTCCCTTAAACGAAACCTGGTCAATTATTTCCAGAATCTGATTTGTTGCATCATCCGGAAGATGGATTTCTTTTAACCATGCCTTCGTTTTTGTATTAGCATTCGTATTCGCCAATTTCCAATCGTCCAGATCATGAAGTAAAGCAGCCATTTCAATGGTAAATAAATCTCCTCCTTCGGATTCTGCAATTTTAAGTGCCAGGTTTCTAACCCGGTGGATGTGCCACCAATCGTGCCCTGAACCCTCGTTCTCAAAATAGTCTTTTATATAGTTCTCTGTCTGAGAAAGAAGCTCTTTTTGTCGAATATTAGAATGCATAATTCAAAATTTAGTCCCTAAAAATAGATTTTAAAGCCTAAAAAAAGTTAATAATATTCAAAGTATTTATTAAGTTGCACAAAATCAAGTAGTTAAAAAACCGGTATAAAAGTGGTGGGATATTAGTCACACAGCGGAAATACTCTTTTTTATTATTTTAGCCTCAATTTTAAAGGGACAGGGAAAAAGGAGAAAGCACCATCTTTTTCGGACAGAATTTTACAGACAATAAGTTGCTACCATGATAGATACATCGAAACTTACTTTGCCGGCTATGTTTTATAATTCGGTAGAGAAATTTGCAGCAAATACTTCGATCGTTTTTGTTGGAGAAGAGAACTACACCTACAAAAATTTGGGCGAGGATGTTGAGTTGTTAGCAGAATTGCTTATCCAACTTGGTATTCAACGTGGCGATAAAGTTGCCATTTTAAGCACAAACATGCCCAACTGGGGGAAGGCATTTTTTGCCATTTGTGTTTTGGGTGCCATTGCTGTGCCCATTTTGCCCGATTTTCATCCCAACGAAATAAAAACCATTATCGAACACTCTGAGTCAAAATTACTTTTTGTTTCAGAAGGTTTGTACAAATCGGTTAGTAAGGAATTAAGCGATTTGCTTGAACACATGATTTTGGTGGATAATTTGTCTGTTATTCCCAAAAATACAAGTGCCGAGCAGTTGACAGAGTTGACTTCATCGCTACCGGATTCCAAAACGAATTTTAGTCCGGTTAATGTTGAAGAAGAAGACCTGGCTTCAATTATATACACCTCGGGAACAACAGGAAGTTCGAAGGGAGTGATGCTAACGCACAAAAACCTGGCATGGACTGCTCAGCAAAGTCGTACTTTGCAGCGTATTGAGGAGGACGACCGTTTTATTTCCTTGTTGCCGTTATCGCATACTCTTGAAAATACCGTTGGCTTTTTATTGCCTGTAAAATACGGTGCATCAGTGCATTATTTGCGTAAACCTCCTGTGCCTTCGGTTTTGTTACCTGCATTAAAAAAGGTAAAACCAACCATCATGTTGGTGGTTCCGCTAATTATCGAAAAGGTGTATAAATCAAAAATTCAACCCACATTTCAGAAAAGTGCGGTAATGCGCTTTTTAACAAGTTTTGCTCCTACGCGGAAGGTTTTACACAAAGTTGCCGGTAAAAAGTTGTACGAAACCTTTGGGGGACATTTGAGATTTTTCGGAATTGGCGGTGCAAAACTCGATACAAATGTGGAACGTTTTTTATTTGAAAGTGGTTTCCCGTATGCAATTGGTTATGGTTTAACGGAAACAGCTCCCCTTTTGTCGGGAGCAGTTCAAAAAAACAGAAAGGTGGGCTCGGCAGGAATTGCGATGGAGGGTGTTTCCTTACGAATTGCCGATGCTGATCCAGTTACCGGGGAAGGCGAAATTCAGGCAAAAGGCGAAAACGTTATGAAAGGCTATTATAAAGCACCTGAAATTACAAAAGAGGTGTTTACTGAAGATGGATGGTTTAAAACCGGTGATCGCGGATTGTTCGATTCTGATAATCTACTTCACATTCGAGGTCGTATTAAAACTATGATTGTTGGTGCAAGCGGTGAAAACATCTATCCCGAAGAAATTGAAACGGTGATCAATAAAATGCGCTTTGTGCTGGAATCGCTGGTGGTAGAGAAAAAGGGAAAACTGGTGGCCATGATTCACCTGAATATGGAAGAAGTAGAAGAAAACTTCAAGCATATGAAGGAGGAAGCCAAACAATATCTTGCTGATAAATCGGAAGAATTATTGCAGGAAATTCATAAAAAGGTAAACGAAGAGGTAAACAAATTCTCGAGGATCAACCAGGTGGTGTTGCAACCGATACCATTTGAACGTACGCCGACACGAAAAATTAAACGTTTTTTATACGTTTAGCGATAAGAATATTCAGAAAAAGGAAAGTCTTTGTATAGGCTTTCCTTTTTTTTGTTTTGTCCCCCTTGGAGAAGGGGGAATCAAAGGG